>JABFSP010000166.1 GCA_013140565.1 Ignavibacteria bacterium | reverse complement strand
CTTCCAACTATCAACTATAAACTATCAACTGTCAATTATCAACTACTTTACAAGTATCATCTTTTTGCTCTCTTTAAAACCTGCCGTTTCAACAGTGTAAAAATATATTCCGCTCGGTTCGCTGGCAGCGTTCCATGTAACTGAGTAACTTCCCGGTGATAATTCCTGTTCAGCCAGTGTAGCAACTAATGCCCCGGCTGAATTATATACTTTAATAGTAGTATAACCGGATCTGGTAATATTAAAATTTATGTTCGTTTCGGGGTTAAACGGGTTGGGATAGTTCTGCTCAAGGCTGAATTGTTTTGGCATCTCCGTGCTGATCTGCTCTATGCCAATTGTTGTGTAATCAATATTAGCTGACCAAACCTGGAATGTTCCGGTATAATTTGCCATCCAGACCGGGTAAAGCTTTCCGTTGCCGGAGGTAAGCCCCAGGTTATCACCCATATTTCCACCACCAATTGCGCCGGAAACCGGTACAGGTTTAAACCTGCTTGATGTAATTCTGAAATCAGTGAATGTTGAACCCCCATCTGTTGAACGTGAGAGATAAACATCAACTGAATCTACCGAATTCCTGTTATCATAGTAAATAATATTTATTCCTCCGTTTTCATCAACTCTCAACGAAGGGAAGAACTGGTTGCGTCCGTTATTCATCGCATCCCGATTCACTCTAACACCTGATGTCCATGAGTCACCGTTATTAGATGATCTGTACATAATAATATCAGGGTCGGTACCCGCAGGTGCAAGGTTCTTGCTGGTTGTAGTGATATAAACCCATCCGTTTCTCGGTCCTCCGGTTTTATCTATATCAATTGCGGGAAAACTGTTTGCTCGTATTGTCCACGGCGGAAGCTGTGTTGTCCTGATGCCGTTTATATCGATGGCGTTTTCAACAATATTCCAGTTAACCCCGCCATTTGTTGATCTTGCGACTCCAATGTAATCTTCTGTGAAAGGTGATGTTGCAATTGCAGATGCCCATGTTACAAATACGGTTCCTGTTGGATTTACACAAATTGCTGGACCGTATGAACGGTTTCCGCCAATTCCGTTATTTACGTTTATTACCCCTGACCAGTTTGCTCCGCTGTTTGATGTATAGGAAAGAACTATCCTGATAGGCGGTACAAAATATGTCCATGCAAGGTATGTACGTCCGTAAAACGGACTTGCGGGTGCGTCATCTGTTCCGGGTGAACCTTTGTCAACATCATCCTGCTGAATTGTAGCTGTGTTTGACCATGTAGCACCATTATCATTTGAATAATTCGCAAACATACCCGTTTGTATGTTCCCTAAATGTGTAAGTATAAACGTTCCGTTTTTATCTATTACAGTCCCCGGGTCACCTCCGTGATTTTGCACCGGAACTCCGGTGCAAACATCTGTGCCGGTCCAGTTTAATCCACCATTGGTTGAAACATATACACCTTCGCTTCTTGTATTCAGCAATATTGTGTATGCACTGGCAAACAATATTTGCTGGTTCAGCGGATGCCGGGCAATAGTAGGTTCTATTTGACTGTATCCGGAAGGATTAATAATGTAATTGGTAAACTGAGAAAAAGAATGCTGACTCAAAATTATCAGGCATAAAACCAGGAATCGTATAGTATTAGTAGTGTTCATCTTACTTATTTTATTTTGTTTCTGTTATGCAAAAAAAACTATGATCTTGTCAAATTTAAGCAATAGCTGAATTTATTAAAAGTCTTAAGCAAATGCAAAACTGCAATATCAATTGGTACCTTTTACTCTCATTCTTTTCGGACCGATCCACAGCCAAAACCCTGTTATTGTAAATGTTAACAACGAAAGTCCCATAATAGTTGTATAAATCAGCTTGGATGTTTCATTTTTGATATCGAACAGGTAATCCAGTATTGAGCCGTCATGAATATTTTCAAGGAAATCCGATCTTCTTCTTTCAATATGAAGAAGTTTGCCCGTAGCGCCATCTAACTGTATGCCCCAATAACCTTCAATGAAAACAAATTTGACCATTCCTTTATCAGGCCTGGCGTCTATCCGCTCCAGTTCCAGTGAAAGCGTTGGGGAAATGGAATCCCTTGCAATATTGCAGGCTATTTTATGCAGGCTATCAACAGGAAGCCAGTCTTTCAGATCAGTTGAAGTACCTTCAAATGACTTGGGAAGTATATAACCGCCGCTGTTCTTTTTCCAGCCTAGTCCAAGTCCTGTAATTGCAGTCATGAAAAAGAAAACAAACAGCAATACGCCGGTTGTCCGGTGAATTTTCCTGAATACTCTTAATACTTTAGCCTGGTGTTTTCTTTTTGCAGGTTCTGGTGCCAATATTTTTTCGGTTATATTTATAATAAAAAGAGGCAGGTTGTTTGATCAGCCATTATGTTTTGTAACATGAATGGTCAGGAACCTGCCTCCGGAGAAAAAAAAGTGATGCGTATTATCTGAACATATAAGCCAGTGTCAATCCGCCGAAGAAGTTTCTTCTTGGTCCTGATTCATAATACTCGCTTCTATCTGAATTGATGTTGATAAAAGCTACATATTTTTTATCTGCAATGTTGTTCAGCCCGCCGTAAGCAACAAGACGGAATTTATCAAAATTGCAGTCAATACCAACCTGCCCGTTGATCAAAGAATATGAAGCTGTTTTCAGACTGTCTGTATTGGCGTCATTAACAAACATAGCTCCAACGTGCTGGAAATTGGTTTTAGCATACAGAGTATATTTTTTTGCGATTGTATGCTGGTACATCAATTCACCCGTAAAGAACATATCAGGGTTTGATGCCTCAATATTCCCGCTGTAATCTTCATTTGTAATGTTGCCTGCTCCGTCAATACTGCCGGCCAGGTATGAATCATACTTGAATTTTTGATAAGTATAAGAACCTTTAAAGGTTAGTCCCTTTACC
>JABFSP010000322.1 GCA_013140565.1 Ignavibacteria bacterium | reverse complement strand
ACATAGATCAAAACTATAATGTATTTATTACGGGAATAAGTGACAGAGGCAGTTTTAACTACGACTACGCAACTATTAAGTATTCGCAAACTGTAGGTATCTTACCGATATCAGAAACTGCACCTTTACAATATAGTCTTTCGCAAAACTATCCAAATCCTTTTAACCCTACTACTAAGGTTAGGTATGATATTTTCGGAAATAATACAAGTACGAGAATTGTTATTTATGATATTACTGGAAGAGAGTTAATTGAATTAATAAACGAAAAACAAAACAAAGGCACTTATGAAATTACTTTTGATGCGACGGAGTTTGCCAGCGGTATATACTTTTATAAATTGATTACAGAAGATTTTACCGATACAAAGAAAATGGTTTTGATAAAATAATCCTAAGTTCAATTCGTGTTTTGTTAACCCCTGCCCAAAGCCGGGGTTTTTTATTAAATTTGCGGGATATTTTCACTATATTGCGTGTTAAATGCATTGAATATTTCTTAAATATTGGACATATTTGGTCTTATTTAAAACCAGAATTTCAAAATTATATTGATACAGCCGGAAATTTCAGAAAATATTAAGTCAGTAGCAGATATGAAAACAGGCGATACAGCCTTTATCACCTCTGTTGGAGATGACTGTATTGACGTGCATTGCCATTGCTTAAGACTTATGGAGCTTGGTTTCACACCTGGACAGGAAGTCTCCGTTGTTGCGAAGTCACCCTTTAAAGACCCGGTGGCAGTATCAGTGCGCGGAACAATTATAGCTTTAAGAAAAAGTGAAGCGGAATGTATTAAGATAAACTGATAAATGGCTTTAAACGTTAAAGAAAAAGACTGTCATACAGATACCCTTAAGAATATCTCAAAGGAAAATAATTTACCCGTAGTTGCGCTTGTTGGTATGCCCAATTCAGGCAAAACAACCTTGTTCAATACACTAACAGGTTCTAATTTTAAAACATCAAATTACCCGGGAGCAACTGTTGAGTACTCAATAGGCAAACTTGTTAACAAATACAGTTTTGCTGCATATATTATGGACTCCCCCGGGATTATCAGTCTGAACCCCGGCTCACCCGATGAAGATGTTACTGTTGACGGTATTTTCAATCATCCCAAATTCGGAATGCCTGATGTAGTTATTGTAAGCTGTGATGCAACTCAGCTATCGAGGCAGCTATTTCTTGTAAAGCAGGTAATTGATGCTGGCTTTAAGGCTATTGTTGCCTTAACTATGAATGACCTGCTGGATAAAAAAGAGCTTGAAGTAAATGTAAAAAAGCTTTCTGAAATACTTGGCACCCCCGTTGTAAAAATTAACAGTTCAACAAAACAGGGAATTGATGAGCTTATAAAGTATTCGCAGGAACTCCATTTATCGGATAAGTCACCTGATTTTAAATCATCAATTCACAAACCTGCTATACCTTCTATTGATGATGTTGCAAAGATGTATGATTACACAGAAGCAACAGAACGTGAAGTCATAGAACATAAGAATAACAAGCTCGATCTTGATGAAATAAATAAAAAAAGCTTCCACTCCCTTTCCAGAACACCTGATAAAAATTCATTAAAACTTGATAAGGTTTTTCTGCATCCGCTCTGGGGAATAATAATATTCATCATATCGATGGGAATAATTTTCACTTCGATATTCTGGATAGCTCAGCCGATGATGGATCTGATTGATGCCGGCTTCAGTAATCTATCCGCACTGGTTTCTGATTCCCTGCCGGCTGATACCTGGTACAACAGTCTTATCACAAACGGCATCATAAACGGCTTTGGCTCAGTAATGATATTTGTTCCGCAGATTGTCATACTTTTTATACTGCTCGGACTCCTTGAAGATACAGGTTACCTTGCAAGAGCGGCAATGCTTATTGATAAACCACTTAGCAAATTTGGATTAAACGGAAGGTCATTTATACCGATGCTCTCAGGTTATGCCTGCGCAATACCGGCAATGATGGCGGCACGAACAATTTCCAACAGGCGTGAACGCTTCCTTACTATTATGATAATTCCGCTTATGAGCTGCAGCGCAAGGCTGCCTGTTTACGCAATGCTTCTTGCATTCGTAGTACCGCCTGATAAACCGTGGATAGCAGGTATAGGTTTGGGCGCGTTGTATTTATTCAGTTTGATATCGGGCGCAGTAACAGCAGGAATCATCAGTAAATTCAAAAAGACTGAAGAAAAATCTACATTTATGCTTGAGCTTCCCCCCTACCGCATGCCGGTATTCAGGCATATTTTTAAAAATACATACTACAAAGCTCTTGTTTACGTAAAGCAGGCGGGACCCATTATTATTTTATTTTCGCTTTTGCTATGGGCTTTGACTTACTTCCCGAATGTTGATCCGGTTATTCCCGCGGAAAAAACAGCGGGTATGACCGATGAACAGATATCTCGCGTTATCGAATCAGAAAGACTCAATACTTCATACGCCGCAACAGTTGGTAAGAATGTATTTGAACCTGTATTAAAACCATTGGGGTGGGATTGGCGCATAGGAGTATCGCTCATTTCTGCATTTGCTGCACGTGAAATTTTTGTGAGCGCGATGGCAATTACATTTAACATAACCGAAAGTGAAGATGATGAGGATAATTTCCAGCAATCGATACTTTCATCTATGAAGGATGCCAAATCACCCGATGGCACAAAACCGCTGTTTACAACAGCATCAACAATTGCGCTGATAATATATTTTATGTTCGCAATGCAGTGTCTTTCGACAGTCGCCGTAGCACGCAAGGAAACCGGTTCGTGGAAAATCCCTTTAATGCAGATAGGTTTATACACGGTTATGGCATATGTTCTGGCTTTTGTAACATACCGCGGATTGAATCTGCTGGGCGTGCAGTAATTTCCATTACAATGTCCTAATCGCATTATTTTTTTAAAGCAAACCACTGAAGTGGTTGTTATACAATTTTTCTATTCCTTTAACCCACGACTGAAGTCGTGGGCTATTATTCAATTTAATTTAAAAAACGGTTCAAACGGATTTGATTTTTAGGCAATATAATTGTTATTATTCTTATCGTAACCAATTCATTCCGCTCTTTTTTTAGTTTAACTATCGAAGTAGTTGTTAAACAATGTTTTGTCTTCTAGCCCACGACTTAAGTCGTGGGACATTATTCAATATATCTCACAAACCGATTTATCGGTTTGATTATCCACCTCAAGGCAAATGCATTGAGATTTTTAATTCAAGAAATGTTGCTTAAATTTGTGAAGTGAAAGGGCTATACAAAATGAAAAACACATTAAAATTATTTTCAATTATCGCGGCTATCTCGGTTTTATACATAGGCATTTCGGCGGTTAACGCTGATGCAGGCAAAGCAAATTGCGATGCTTACATTTATGTTTCAAACAACTCTTTATTTGAAATAAATTTAACCATTGACGGCTTCCCTTCTGGCAATTTGCTTGTAGGAAAAAGCAAGACTTATACCGTGAATCTTGCCAATGACCAGGGCAAAAGGATTAAGATAAAAGCTGAGTACCAGGACCCCGACTACATTGACCCGAAGGCAATTACTTATGTTACAAAACAAAAGATAGAGTGCGGCGGAAGTGATTCTGTTTTTGTGGCGTTTTCGAAGTAATCAAGTTTTATATTAAATCAAAAGCCCGGCATTAGCCGGGCTTTTTTGTTGAATCCTCTTTACTTAATTAAAACCATTTTCTTTGATTCAGTAAAATCTCCTGAGGTAAGTTTATAAAAATATACACCGCTGGGATAATTTGATGCGTCCCAATCTACGTTGTAACTCCCCGTCTGCATAGGCTGGTTTACGGGGGTGGTAATTTCTCTGCCAAGCAGATCAAAGATCGTAATCTCTACAAAGCCTGCCTTCGGAATATCAAAGTTAATATTCGTTACAGGATTAAACGGGTTGGGATAGTTTTGATAGAGTTTATATTCTCCCGGTATCTCATTTGAAATTGAACCAATACCAATAACAGGACATGCTTCCGGTATTCTTCCAAGTTTACTAAGCATGGCTCTGAACATTGCATTTGCCCCGGCAAAGGAGGCAGCTGTTGAGTGAGAAACATTTACTAAGGTTGCATCATAAATTATGGTGTCAGTAGTGGGAAAAAGCGATATAGCCCAGTCAGTACAGGGACGTACTGTGTTTGAAGTATAATTTCCGCCGGTACCCGGACAATAACCCTGGATAATTGTGATACTTCTTGCTGAAATTGATGGAATGCTATATGCACCGTATGTGTAGCCGTTAAACCACAATCGTGCATGCGGAGTTGCAGGCGAGTTATCAACACCCCCTAATACCGCCACCAGGTTTACACCCGGAAAATCCCGGTCAGTTGCCTGAATGAAGTTACTGTTAGCCATCATACCCGCGCTATCCCATTGGTGATCTATACACTTAGTGTAGCTGTTTGGTCCCTGATAATTATTTGAATCGCTGGCTTCATCATAATTGCCCTGTGTAATACTTTCGCCCCCAATGTTATACAATGCCGGCACCGGTCCTAGTGGTCCCGGTTGTGGATTTCCGGTAATATCACAAAACCATGGGATATAAGCAAAAACAGGTCCCCCATCGAAAACTATTGTGTTGAAAAATCTTTCTCCGCCATAACGTGTAAGTGTAGTTATGAGTCTGCCCGAGCCACCCGAATGTCCATGAGCACCAATACACTTGCCGCCATTGTTTGCTAATACCAATTGTAAAATAGCACGAGTCCGGCTTGCCATGCCAATATATCCTGAACCACCCGTGTTGCGCAGCGGGCCTGATGATTGGGGTGCATATGGAGGGACCCATCCGGATAACACAGGATTTCCGCAGGGTGGGTTACTCCCTGTTTCCCTACATTCCCATGTAATATCAAATGTCACAAATCCACTATCATTATACCAGCGTATTAAATCATCACCATAACTTCCCCCCGGAACATAATTGCCCGGCGAAGTAACACCAAAACCAACGCAGTAACCCAATCCATTCCCTCCTGATTCAAGTACTATCCAGCGGTTTGTAAGAGGTGTTCCTTTTTTGTAACGTATTGTGAGTAATACGTTCAGGGGTAATAATGCGTCGTCAAGGTTTGTGGATGGATCGTCGGCATTGACAATAGCTTTATAAACCCGTGAAACATGGGTAGCGCTATCTGATGTGGCATTCCCTATAAAAGGTCCGGAAACTATGGTAACTTCTGAAGTACTAACAAGTTGGGCAAAAATTACAACAGGATTGAATAAAACCAAAAAAATAATTGTTTTCATGGCAATATTATAATTTATTGTTGGTACAATAAATATAAGAGTATATTATTGAATTTTATACATATATATAAATTACCAGAAATCGTTACTTAATCTGGCGATAGTTATTTTTAATTTGAATAGTTTTTTCCCGAATCATCAATTTGCATTAAAATTAACAGGAGTAAAATGGTCTTGCCCCGATTAATCAGGCACTTAGAAAGTAGTATTTTTATTACTGGAATAAGGGCTGTTATAAAATCGTTCATACAACTAGTATAAAATCAAAGTTGTGATTTCATTTAAATTTCATTAGAAAAAGAGTAAAAAAATCATTTCGTTATTTTATTAATCCGTCAAAGCCGGATTTACTACCTTCTCTGTCGCTCTGGTAGCCAAGCATAAATAACTGTATTATTAAATGAACCTTTAAAAAAGCCTAATTAAATAACTACATCACTTAATTAGGCTTAAGGAAAGTTATAAAATAACTACGTTATTTAATCATCATCATTTTTTTAGTTTCATAAATACTGCCATCCAGATACATTGAGTAGAAATAAATTCCTGATGGAAAGCTTTTACCGTCAAAAGCGGCCATATATGTGCCGGCCGGATACTGATGATTTACGAGTTCAACAACTTCCCGCCCGAGCAGATCGTTCACAACAATTTTTACCAGGCTTTGTTTACCCACTGAAAATTCAATACTCGTCATAGGATTAAACGGGTTTGGATAGTTCTGGTTCAAACTGAAAGTTTCAGGTTCATTATTTGATGCGATACCGGTTAACACAGTGTACTGTAAAAATGTTGCCGGGGCAACTGAACCCGGAGGGTTCAATCCCTTACCACCTACAGGCAGTGTACCTACAAAATTTGCCATTGAATCCTGCGCGGCATAGTAATATTCCACGTTAGAGCCTGCACTTTGACCCGGAATAGTAAACCTGAATGTATCCAGATTACTGTATACATAATTCAGTGATGTAAATGCGCCGCCGTTCACCCTGTAATACAGCCTTGGTCCGTTGGTCACTTTCTTTATCGCATACGGCGAGTTAATTGTAACCAATGCAGTCCTTGGGCCGGTATCACTTGAGGCAACTATTGGAGTATGTACAAAATTGATAGTGAAGTTCCAGCCGTAAGTCATTAAGGCAGCAAGCGAAGCCTGCGTAAATTTAAGGAAGTACGGCATTTTTACATTTGCGAAATTATCATTAATGGTATGATAGTAAGGATGAAAATCAGACATAAGCTCAATACCGCAATATGCGTTGTATCCCCTCTGCCAGAAGTAATAATGATCACTTGAGGACATATTGCCAACTGATACAATAGGATCAAGCATTGGCTGGTAAATATTAAAGCTCAGTTTTGTGATATTGGTAAAATTCACAGAAGCTGAATTAGAAAAAAGATTTAGTTTATAATCGGTGTTTCCGTCCCATGCTATCATATCAAAATTCAGCACACCGCGAATTGAATCACCGCGATTATATGATGAATCAGCATAAGCGCGGCTTCCGATCAAACCCTGTTCTTCTTCATCAAATGCTACAAATATCAAAGTATAATCAAAACTATACGGGGCCAGCAGCCTTGCTGCTTCCATCACAGCGCAGGTACCTGATGCGTTATCATCTGCTCCGGGTGCAAGTGAACCCGATGGCATATTATCATAATGCCCGCAGATTATATATTTTTGGTTGGGATATTTTGTACCAAGCTTGGTTGCTATAACATTCGTCCCGTTCGTCCGGTAATTCATATACCTTGCTGTAAGCCCAAAGCTTTCAAATCTTTCGAGGATGAACTGTGCTGCTTTTGGATTATGTACAGAATTTGAATGCCTTGATATTATAGTATATGGCGCACCGCCTATCATTGTTGCGGTATCACCGCATAGCTCCCTGTTTAGTTTTGAAAGTGTTTGCAATGTTACAAGATTTGAAATTGAGTCAATACGGGGGCTGTAACCTACCTGAGAAAATACATTTGCGCTGAATAAAAAAAGAACAACAATGACTGTATAAATTGTTTTCATTGGATTATTGGAAATAGATTGTTAAATGTTTGGGATGGATGAACGCGGATTGTTACCTGCAAATAAGGAAACAGGTATTACAAATATATCTCTGAAATCAGGGAAAAGTTATGATATTCATCATTATTTTCAATGATAAATAAGCAAAGTGTAAACTACGGTATTTAAAATGTTTATAGGCTGCATTGATATTTTGAGTTCTTTATCTACTTCACCAAAACCATTTTCTTCGATTCAAAGAAATCACCCGTCGAAGATCCGGTTTGACGGACCTCTATCTTATAAAAATATACACCGCTCGGATAGTTTGATGCATCCCAATCCACATTATAACTTCCCGGCTGCATTTGCCGGTTAACAAGAGTTGTAATATCCCTGCCAAGCAGATCATAGACCGTAAGCTTTACAAACACACCCCGCCCGCCTTCGGCGGTCACCCCTCTCAAGAGGGGAATATTAAACTGTATATTCGTAACCGGATTGAACGGGTTTGGATAGTTTTGGGAGAGAGAGAATTCTACAGCGGCAGCATAATTTGGCTCGATACCAATTATCGGGAAAGTTGTTTTCAGAACATACAGACCCGTTTGTTTATCGTTCGCAATTATCTTTCCTGATGGCATCAAAAAAACGCCCTTGCATCCGTTCCAGTTAGTGCCATTATCATTTGGATAAGTATCATAATATGCGGCTTCAACAGGATTTGCGGGGTCTGTTATATCCGCAATCCTTATACCGGCGGAATAATAAGCTATTAAAGCGTAGTCGCCGTAAATTTCAATATTGTGCGCAACTGCGGAATCAATCCCGGGCGGATGCCATGTACCCGAAAACAGGACATTTTGCAGATCTTCAATATTCCATATCTTAAGTTCCCTCGGCATATCAAACGTTTCATCAGTTGTGTACAAGTATTTTCTGTTTCTGCTTCTATCGCAATTATGCGCCACGGGATAAAATCCGTTTTGCCAGCTTGCAATAGTAAATAGATTATTCTTATCCACTGCGCTTATGACTGTAACCGTACCGGCATAGCCGTTACATGCCCATATTGTATCGTTCATTATTCTGCAGTCATGCACTGTAGTAACTTCCCATTCCCCGCGTTTTACGGGATTTTCAGGGTCAGCGGAAAGATCAAGAATAAACACACCGCCTTTAATATAATCCAGTCCGTTTACATACAGGTAAGGACCCGATTGCTGAAGAGTATGAGCCGCAGTAAATCCGGGGAAAGAATATGTTTTTACAAAGTGAATTGAATCAGGCAAGTATTGCAGGTCTGCTATCTGCAAAGCACATCCCTGAACATAACCAACAATGTACGCATAATGCGACCAGATCTTTACATCCCGCCAATCTGAAGAGATACCGGGTAAAAAATCAATCTCATGAACATCTGAAGTATCTGAAATATCTATAAACGCTGTTCCTTCGTTGCAGCACAAGATTGCATATTCTTTTCCATCCGGTGCAGTGTACCCTGTAATTCCGATCGAGTACCCGTTTAAGTGAGTGTGCTCATTAAGGTTTGCGATCAATTGCATATTGTAACTTACATCTGCCAGGGTAAGTGAATTAAACAGGAAGAAAATAAAAATTAACTTCATCATTTGAAGCCGGTAATCTATTAATTGGGTCAGCCTCACTTAACCAATACCATTTTTCTTGATTCAACAAAATCACCTGTCGAAGATCCGGCTTGTCGGACCTCGAGCTTATAAAAATACACTCCACTCGGATGGTTTGATGCGTCCCAATTTACAGTGTAACTCCCCGGCTGCATTTGTTCGTTTACAAGAGTTGAAATTTCTCTTCCAAGCAGATCAAATATTGTGATATTCACAAAACCTGATTTGGGAATATCAAATTTAATATTCGTAACGGGATTGAATGGGTTAGGATAGTTTTGGGAGAGGGAAAAATTGATTACAAGTCCTGCACTTGGATTATTTACACCTGTAAATATTTCCCCTCCATTAGTAGTTTTAATGATAATTCCATCTGAACCCGTAGCCCAACCAGTCATATTATTAGCAAAATAAAGTGATGATAAATGATCTATTCCTGCATCAAACTGAGAAGTCCACGTATCACCGCCATTATTCGTTTTTATAATTTGAGCTGATGGGTAATTTACAATAGCCCAACCCGTATTCAAATCTATGAATTGCAGCGCAGTGACGCTTCTGCTATTCGGAAATCCAAATGACAATAACTGCCAATTTGCTCCTCCATTTGTGGTTCTCAAAAGATTTTCATTATCAGCAGCTATCCACAAATGATTCTCATCAAGTATATAAATTAGTTTGAGAATCTTATTGTTATTAGCAGTAAATTGGAGATTCCATACTGCTCCGCCATCCGTTGATCTGCTTATATAACTTTTATTTTGATATATGCCAGTTAACCAGCCAGTTTGTGCATTATAGAATTTGATGTTATCAATACTAGATGCCGGTTGCAGTGAAACAGAATCCCAGTTCCCGCCCCCGTTAGTTGTTTTAATCACAGTGCTATATCTTACATTATTTATACCCCTGTATGCACCAACCCAACCGGTACTCTCATTATAAAAATCCATGGCAGTTAAAGTTCTTCCGTTAAAAGAAAAATTGTTCCAGTTTTGTCCGGTATTAGTCGTTTTATATACACTGAAATAATTCAAGCATATCCAGTACTTAAATTAAAGAAATTAATTTTTGAAAGATCCTCGGTAGATGGCTTATCAACAAAGTTCCAGTTAATTCCAAAATTTGTGGAGTTCAGTATCAAACCGGAATTGCAGGCCAAC
>JABFSP010000339.1 GCA_013140565.1 Ignavibacteria bacterium | reverse complement strand
CTTCGTATTTGCACACGGGACTTATATCAGCTTTAATTATTGTAAGTTTTGTTTTAGGTGATAATGTAACAGCAGTTTCTGAGTTATCGTCCCTTCTCACCAAAAGCTTAAACGGACTCTTTACTTCGCACTCCTGGTTAACATCATAAAATTCTTCATTTATCTTTGAGATAGTTTTGTTCTTCGTATCGAAATCATACTTCAGCTTCGCAGTCCAGAATCCCATCCAGGCATGCTCGGTAATTTTACTGTTTCCGGTAACTTCAATACCGAAGTTTGACGGTAAGTGCCCGCAGGGCACTATTTGGCCATCTATATATTGATAGAAGTACATATCGCTTTGATCACTGTTGCCGTAACCCTTAACAAGTACTTCTTTAAGGTTATCATTTTTATTTATGTCAATTATTTCCACTGCGCAGTCATATGAATCCATGAATTTTTCATTAACAATTGCGTTATTTATTTTGAGTGTGAACTCAAGCGTACCTTCATTATAGCTGCAGGAAATTTTCTCTTCCTCCCTGTCGAAATTGAGATCGATATTTAAGGTTGTATCTTTAATTTGAGAATGTGATGAAACAGTCAAAACGAAAAGCAGTAACGTGAATAGAATTTTCATTTAAGTTAATTAGTTTATAGTTTTAATGTTTTTAAATTGCGGCTAAAGCCGCAAATGCTCTGTTAATTTAACCACGCTCTAAAGAGCGTGGCTAAACAATATTTCAATAAATACTGGAAATTTTCTCTTTCACCAGCGCCCAGCTTGCCAGGGTCATTCCATCATAAATTTCATTTTCGCTTATCATTTTATCAATTTCCCGGGCAGTAAACTCATAAATGATGAAATCTTCTGAATTATCTTTTTTATACATTGAACTGGGCTTTAAGTTCCGTGCAATATAAACTTTACAAATTTCATTTGTAACCCCGTTATAGGGATTGAACATTCCCGCATAATTAAGTTCACCCGTAAAACCGGTCTCTTCAATAAGCTCCTTTTTCGCCTGGTTATCGTGGTCATTTTCTGATTTTACTCCCCCGCCGGGGAATTCAAGGCTGAAACGGTCATTTAAATAACGATACTGCTTAACAAGAATTATTTTACCTTCTGCAGTTACGGGAATAATGAATACTGAACCATGGGTGAACGCATAATGATACTCACCTTCGCTTCCATCCGGAAGGGTATATTTATCAACCTTATAGCTCCACCAGCTGTTAGTAAATTTGAGCTCTGTTGACAGCTTATTCCATCTTTTTAATTCCATATTTTTTAACTGGTTATCAATTGGTTAAAATGAATGGTATTATGCAATTGAAAATACCTTTAAATTTTTGTAAATTTGTTGATAATCTATTCAAGAATAAATGGCAAAGTCTAAGTACGTTTCAAACAAGAACGAAACTATACCCCTGTTCAAGAACTCATTTCTGGAGTATTTTTCACACATCCACCCTGTAACGCCTGTTGTGGTGTACGTTCCTGTGCTGCTTATATGCGCATACTTCGGCTTTCAAAGAGTACCGGTTTTAAACGGAATACTTGCGTACTTTGGCGGTATTCTTTTGTGGACACTCATTGAATACATTATCCATCGCTGGGCATTTCATTATGACCCTAAAACAGAACTTGGCAAGAAAGTTCATTTTCTTGTACACGGTATTCACCACGACTACCCCCGTGATGCGACAAGGCTAGTAATGCCGCTTCTTGTAAGTGTTCCGCTTGCGACATTTTTCTTTTATGTCTACATGGCAGCTTTCGGCAATTATTACCTGATTATTTTTTCAGGGTTTGTACTTGGGTATGTAAGTTATGATTCCATTCACTACGCTACTCACCACATAAATCTAAAAGGTAAAATCGGCGGCTTCTTAAGATCATATCACCTGCGCCATCATTATGAAGATGACCATACAGCTTATGGTGTTTCAACACCGCTGTGGGATTACATTTTCCGTACAATCCCAAGCTATTTGCTTGACTTAAAAAAAGTTCCTGATATTGAAGTTAGCAAGGACGACGATAAAAAAGCTACAGTATAAATGCAGATTTTAATATTGACTAAAAAGGAGGCTTATATAAGCTTCCTTTTTTTATGAAGATTTATGTGTTTCACTTTCCTTCAGCTCGTTAATTTCTTTGGTTAAAAAGTAACTTAACAGAATCCTGATAGCAACAATACCTCCAAGTTCAATAAGCTCGTCCAATTCAGGTTTAAGAATTGTTTCAATTATATCTGCCGCAATAAGGAACTGCAAACCCAGCAGTATGTAGTATCCGAAATCAATCCTTACTTTACTTAACCCGTTTAATGTAAATTTCCCGCTAAACCTCGTGAATTCATTTTTGATGAACATCAGTATTGCCAGAAGCGCTCCGTATATCATTATTGTAAAGCTCACGGCTTCAAGAGCTTGCGCGATCATGTAGAAAAAATCATTCATTTTCAGTAATTTAATTTTACAAAGTTAAATAAAAATCGGCTAATTACATACAAATAAAAAAGGGCTGTCATTAAGACCAGTCCTTTTAACCACATGAATGAAGCAAAAAAAAATTTTCGTTTTACATCTACTTCAGCAAAACCATTTTTTTGATATCAGTGAAGCCGCCCGCAACATTCCCGGTTTCGCCTGCAACTAACCTGCAAAAATATACACCGCTCGATAGTGACGATGCATCAAAGGTTACTTCATAATTGCCGGCGTTGTAATCTGAATCAGCAAGTACAGCAATTTCCCTGCCCTGCACATCATATACCATCAATTTTATATATGCATTATCAGGAATACTGAAAGTGATCTTTGTTAACGGGTTGAAAGGGTTCGGATAGTTCTGCATCAAACGGAAATCAGCAGGTACTTCGTTGTTCAGATTGATCAATCCGATTGGCGCGCCCGTGCAGCCTGCAGATGAGATCATATTTACGGGACCTTCTTCTGAATAGATCATCAAACAGCTATCGCCGGATTGATACCTGAACAAAGGCTTAGGAGCAATCACTGCGGAACCGGAAAAATAATTCATTTTGTATACATGATTGAGCAAACCTTCAGAATTCATTGACACATAATGTATACTGTCTTCTGCTGCATCAGTCAGAAATGATATATAATGAGTACTTCCGTTTCGTACTCCGGTTATTTCCGGGGCGAAATTGAGATTAGCTGAGCTTCCAAGCAGTGGAGAATTACTGAAGGAACCTTCAAAATTACCGTAGTTGGTTGATGAGAACCATTTCACATTCCATAAACCATTATTGAATTCACGGAAAGTACATACTATACTTCCGTTGTTGTTCCCGTTTGATGATAGCTTAGCATGGGTTTTTACGCTGTTGGGATTGCTTCCGCCGATATTCCCCCCAGCGCCAATTGAGCTTACTGGAGGGTTGCCCAGAATATCACATTTGGCAAAGTATAATTTAGTGCTGTCAGCAACTCCGCAGAAAGATACTTCAACTGAATCCTCACCGCCATTGATAAAATAAGCAATATCTGTATAGGTTTGACGTGTAATTGCACCTGAATTTTCGTACCAGTAATAATTTGGCGCCATAAATGAAAAAACAGGATTCACCAGTGAATAAGGATTTAAAATCCTTGCAAATTTTTGTGAGTTTACTTTGCTGCCGCCTGAATCAGTTGAATCAAACGAACACGCTATGTAAACATACGGTGTTGCGGTATACTGCGCATTATCAGTTGTAAGCCTGATATTGTAATAACTTTTTATGGAATCGCTTGCAGGCCATTCAATCATATTAAAAAAGTTACCGTTAATGCTTGGTATCTGCAGAACAAATGCACCGACTGCCTTCCTGCCGGAAACACGCTGAAAACCGAAAGCCACCCACAAATATTTCTGACCGGATATATTTTCAACCAGTTCCATATCAAGGTCATCCGGTGTAATATAATCACCCGGCCTTATATTACCCGAAACATACATATTCCAACTAACACCATTGTTAACTGAATAATATACTTTTAATGTATCCGGGCTCAGGCTATCAGCAGAGTAAACGACAATTGACCATAACTTTCCCGCGGTTGAACCGCGCTGCTCAATTGCGGCTGCTATACCCTTGATCTTCCTGTTGCCATCTGTATATATCCTGGTGTTTTGTATATCATCGGTAAATCCACCCATTGAGGGCGGATTAAAATTTATAAGTGATCCATAATTATTTCCATCCATCAGACTCCCTGTTTCAGTCTTACCTGTTCCGGTAATTTTTTCAAGCTGCTTATTCAGTTCAATTATCTTTGTCAGATTTTCGGTCTTATCCTGTTTCTTAAGCAGTTTTAATTCCAGCTCGATCTGAATTTGTGTTTCAGATTTTTTTAAAATTGATCTTGATTCATATTGCTTTTTAGTATTCTGTCCAAGTAATATCCCCGGAATAATAAAAAAAACTGCAATAATTAAAAGAAATCTATAAAATTTGTGTCCCATAGTTTCAGTTTCTCCATATGTTATATTTTCCGAAAGAATAAACAATAAGTTATTATATAACTACTTATGCTTTAGGGCAAAAAAAATGGGAATTTATTCTCCAATTATAGTAATTACAAGCTTTCGGCTGCTTCCGTGGTTACGGTGTTCACATAGGTAGATGCACTGCCACGTGCCAAGGTTTAATTTGCCGTTTGTTATCGGGATTGAAAGCGAAGAACCAAGGATTGAAGTTTTGATATGAGAGGTCATATCATCAGGACCTTCGAAGGTATGCTCGTAATGATCTGCATCTTCGGGTACCATGATATTAAAGTGTGTTTCCATATCGGTTCGTACTGAGGGGTCAGCGTTTTCATTTATACTCAGCGAAGCAGAAGTATGCTGAATAAAGATGTTTGCTATACCCTGCTTAATATTCTCAAGCTCAGGAATATGCTGCAAAACTTCATCAGTAATAATATGAAATCCCCGTGAGCGCGGTTTTAGAGAAAACTCTTTTTGATAAACACTCATTCTTTGCCGTTCATTTGTGATTTCGCTTCTTCTTCAAGTCTTTTAGCTTCTTCAAGCCTGTTAACTTCTTCAAGCTTTTCTTTTTTCTTAAGTTTTTCATCATCATATGAAGTCTTTATGATGAAGTACATGTAAGCAGCGAACATCAGTGTTCCGATAACAGCAAATACGATTATAACTCTATCCATAACTATTGAGTGTGAATTTGTGAAATAGTGAAACAGTGACGGCTGATACAACAAGTATTAATTGACCAACGGTTCATTTCAAAAATATATACTTAAAACTAATTTTAAACCGCTAAAATTTATGTTACCTTTTCTGCCGGTATTTTGTGAAGATCTTCATCAAGGCATCATACTTCTGTTTATCGGTATTTGCAGTTAAAGAATATTCATCGAATGCCGGTGACAGCGCGCCGATTATCCCGCCAAGCAGTGCAAATGGCACTGCAGTTAGTGCGCCTAGCGCGAAAGCCTGGTCAACATGAAAAGTAGGGCTGCCGTGAAAGTCAAAGAATCCGCCTGCGAGGAAGCCGAGGAAAAATCCAACTGAACCGACAATACCGGCAACTTTCCATAATTGCGTGCCATTTCTCATGGATACGGCTTTAATATCCGCAAGATTCACTTTGTATTTATATTTATTAGTATCGGGCAAAAGCTGTGAAGGAGTCAATGTAAACTTGTTCAGGGTGTTATCAAACATATAGGTAACAACTTTTCCGTTCTCTTTCTGCCTGATCTTCATTTCAGGTAATCCGAATGTGCGGCTTGAGTCAATTTGAGAAAATAATGATACGGTCAGCAATAAGCCGAGAAGCAAGGTTAGTGTTTTCAATTTTTTTAGAAAATTAGTTAGTGAATTTAAAAGGAACAAACAACATGATGATCATAATTAACAACAGGATACCGGAAAATAAAATTCCCAATCCGCCTACAAGCCAGGCAACAAAAAAGAATTTCCATTTCTTTCCGCCGCGCCTTGCTTTTTGCGGTCTGGCTGGATCATATAATACAATTACTTCATCACCTATCTTAAAATCGGGTCGGTTGCTTGACCAGTTTTCTGTGAATTCAAATTGTTTGCCCATCCTGTCGGTGAATTGTATCTTTGGTGAGTACATTGATCCGCCCCCTTCACCGCTGCCTTTAAAAACATTCCCGATCACCTGCCCCCTTGTTTCAACCGCAGATGAGAGGAATCGTTTTGTTCTGACATATGAGATTATACCAATGGCAAGCATGATAAATGATATCAGTCCGTTTACACCAAGTACCAGTATTAGTTCTGTCTTCGTCATGCCCTGTGTGGAAATTTTTTATAGCTCTTAATGTATTTTACTGATACTTTGATCAGCTCTTCGAGGACTTTTACATCAATATCAGAGAGTCTTTTGACATACAGGCAAGCCTTACCCATTTTATATTTACCAAGCTTCTTCATAAGTTCAGGTGATTTATCGGGTCCGGCAAGCAAATAAATTGAAAATGCCGCTTTGCGCGGCGAAAAGCCGGTTATGCACATTTCGCCGCCATGTCCGCTTTCATATTTGTACTCATATTTTCCAAATCCAATTATTGATGGTCCCCACATTTTGGGTTCTTCCTTTGTTATCCTTTTCATCATGTCAACAAGCACAAAGCTATCCTTACGCTTCTGCTCATCCTCAACTGCATCTACGAATTTTTTAAAACTTGCTTTCGTAGCTTTGGTTTTTATTTCCGCCATATATTAGAGGTGAAATGCTGAATTAGTGAAATAGTGAATTTATAGAATAATACAATAGAGAAATAATGTAATAGTGAACTAAACAGCTGAACAAGAATTGAAATTTTACAAATTATAATATAAAATAAGATTAATTTAACAAATTTAAAATTACAAATTGATATCTTTATGCGACTTTTCATCCTCTAAATGTATCTATTTGTTATAACCAATAAAATAATCTGATATGAAATTAAATTTTTTGTTGAAAATCCTCCTTTTTACTGTTTTAATAAACAATGTCATGGCTGATGATCACGCCGATAAACTTGATAAGATCGTCAATGAATACAACCATCTCGGAATGTTTTCGGGGAATGTGCTTGTCGCAAAGGACGGGAATATCGTGTATGAAAAACAATTCGGCTATGCTGACTGGGAGAAGAAAACTCCAGTCACCACAGAAACATTGTTCAGAATAGGTTCACTGAACAAAGTGTTTACCCATACCATGATAAAACAGCTTGAAAAGGAAAATAAACTAAGCATCGAAGACCCCTTAAGCAAATACCTGGATCTCTACCCAAAGGAAACCGGTGATAAGATCACAATAAAGATGCTGATTGAAATGAAAGCGGGTCTTGGTGATTATTTAAATGATCCCGCATTCAACCAAAACAGGGGTAAATTCAAAACTGTAAATGACTTCCTCGAAATAATCAAAGATGAACCGCTGCTTTTCGAACCCGGTGCAGGACAGGAGTATTCAAATTCAGGTTATGTTGTGCTTGGCGGAATAATTGAGAAAGTAACCGGCAAAAGTTATACAGATAATCTAAAAGAACGTTTAATAACTCCATTGGGACTTAACAATACTTATTATTTACTGATTGGTGAAACCGTACCAAACATGGCTAATGGCACAAGGATTACTTTTTCAGGCGATAAAATGAATTCACCTTTCATGGAACAGCCATCACCAGCCGGAGGAATGTTTTCAAATGCACACGATCTGCTGAAACTTGACCAATATTTAAGGCAAACCGGACTTCTTAGCCTGGGAATCCGAGCCGGGGGCACACCCGTATGGAATAGTGTTTTTGCGCAGATGAAAGAGGGTTATACTGTTATCATTAATTCAAATTTCGGGCAGGTTGCAGATGAGATAATCATGCGGTTTGAGGATGCTGTAAACGGAAAAGATTATCCCAAACCCGATGTTACTATGGAAATGAAAATGTATGATATTCTGAAAAGCGGTGGGATTGGAAAACTAGAGAGCTCTCTGAAACAGATCCTTGAAGCACATGGGATGCTTTACAATGACAGACACCTTAACTTTTTTGGGTATGAATTAATGAACGATAGTAAGCTTGATGAAGCCATTGAAGTGTTTAAGTTGAATGCGAAGCTTTTTCCCGGTGAGCCTAATGTGTGGGATTCTTTAGCCGAAGCATATATGAATAAAGGCAATAATGAACTGGCAATAGCGAACTACAAAAAGGTGCTGGAGCTTGCCCCGAACAACCCGAATGCGAAGAAGATGCTTGAGAAGCTGGGAGTAAAGTAGTTGAGTATATAAGTATTTGAGTTGGTGAGTAGGCACTTTCGTGAATGTCTGCATCTTTGTGTACCCACGGTCTTTAGACCGTGGAAAAAAAACTATCAAAAAAGGACTTTAGTCCCCAAAAAAAGATATCAAAAACATTCAGGGCTAAAGCCCAAATTCTTTTACGCTTTAATCCACGGCCTGAAGGCCGTGGCTATTCAAAAACAAAAGAGTAATCAGCTCCCTCCTTTCCAAAGTCGCAGACCTGGCTTTGACATGGGAGGGGAAGCAATCCCTGTTTATCCATTTGGGACTGAAAGCGGGAATGCGGGGTGGTTAAATGCCTTAATGAAAAACAGACCTAGGCAATAAAAGTGCAATTCATACGTGATTGAGTATACGAAATATATATTATTGACCACGAAGTGGTCACAAATTTATAACAATTGATAGTAACAAAATCACGACACCTTAGGTGTTTAACATAATTTAAAGCGCTTTGCTCAAAAATTAAGGTTTTGATTCCCGATAACTTCCAAAAGCTCATAAACAAGTAGTTTCTGCTGCTCATTCAATGCCGCAGTTTCGTTATTCCACGCTTTCAGTTCGGTGATACTCCAATTAATTTTGCCGTATTTTTCAATCGCAGTTTTAAGCTGCTTTGCCGGATCGTGAACTGTACTGCCTGAAACTATCTTCTGTAACAGCTCAAACATCAACAGCAGAGTTTCATTCTTTCCTTCAACACCTATACGTCTTAATTGAACCAGAAGATTTACAAATGATGCCTGTTCGTTTAACATCAGGTACGCTTCTGCAAGGCTGAACATTGTTTCAACATCGCCCGCCTGAAGCTCAAGCAGTTTCTTAAAATCATCCGCTGCCGCCCGGAAATTCTGCTTTTTCAGATATACCCATCCCCTGTTATAATAAGCATCAGTGTAATCATTTTTCAGCTCAATGCCTTTAGAGTAATCAGCGATAGCTTTTTCAAAATTCCCCATTGTATCATAAACATTCCCTCTGTTGCCATATGACTGAGGATGATTGGGATCCATATCAATTACACGCTGGTAATCCTTTAATGCATGGTCATATTTCCCAAGGTTTTGGTATGCTATTCCCCGGTTATTAAGCACGACCTTTAACGTCAATTCATCAGGTTCAGTTTCAATTATCCTGCTGTAATACAAAACAGCTTCGCTGTAGTTACCGCTTTCAACTGAGTTATACGCAATACTAAAATACCTGTTTATCTCATTCATATTATCGGTTTTCTTATCCAGTTCATCGCTTTTGGTTTCCAGGTTCGATATTTTCCTTTCAATGCCCGTAATCTTGCTTTCATAATCGCGCGTCATGACCTGCAGCTTTTCGAGCATCACGTTCAGCTTATGCTCTTCATCAACCAGCTCAAGTCTTATTCGTTCAATGTTATCCCGTGATTCCTTAAGCTCATCGCGGTTCTTTTCAAGCGACTTCTCATCGCGGTACTTAAAAATTACAAACAGGATAGTTATTACACCTGAAAATACGCCAATGACCCATTGCAGGAACGTAATGGTCCTGTCGGCGCTGTTAAGCGCGGTTTCAAAAACATATTTATCGATCGTAACTTTTTCCATATCATGAGCGCCGGTTACAGGCGACATTTGCTCCTGGGAAAATAAATGCAGCGTAAATACAAGCAGCAATAGTGCCGCGTGGACAATAAAATATCTGTTCATAGAATAATATGAATAAAATTTATAAATTATTTGTTAGCCGAACCGTGATATTCACGGCATGAAAGGGAAATTTATTGAAATGTTTGGAACTCGCAAAGTTACAAAAACAAATTTAATATTTTAACACAAATATTATTCCCGATGGAATAATATTATACTAATAC
>JABFSP010000282.1 GCA_013140565.1 Ignavibacteria bacterium | reverse complement strand
TTCATGAATATTATAACCAAAAAAGTATTTACCATTATTTTAAAATCCAGTTTCAAAGACATATTTTCAATATAATAAAAATCGAACTTCAATTTTTCTTTCACATCATTTAAACTTGAATCGTATTTATGTTTTATCTGTGCCCATCCCGTTATTCCGGGCTTAATACTTAATCTCTTGTAATAATACGGGATTTCCCTGCTCAACATCTCAACAAAATATGGTCTCTCAGGCCTGGGACCCACAATACTCATATCATTCTTTAACACATTCAACAGCTGCGGAATTTCATCCAGGTAAACTTTTCTGATCAATCCCCCGACTCCGGTTATCCTTGGGTCTTTTTCACCGGCCCACTCCGGACCGTATTCTTCAGCATCCTTAACCATGGAACGAAATTTATACATGTTGAACTGTTTTGAATTCCTTCCTACCCTGATCTGCTTATAAAATATGGGCCCTCTGGATGTAAGCTTTATCAATATTACAATCAGAACAAGCAACGGTGAAAGTAATAAAAGCAGAACAGCTGAAATAACCACGTCCAATACCCTCTTAAAAAGCTTTGACCCATAAGGCATGATCTCCGGCATAACTTCAATGAACGGAACTCCGTACAACTGATTGGTTTTTGCAAGACCGCTGACAATTTCATAGGTATCAGGCATAATCTTCAGATTCACCTCAGTTTCCTGGCAATACCTTATTATTTCGAATAGTTTATCCTTCTCATTTTCTTCCAGCGCGATCAGAACTTCAGAGATTTTGTAAACGCTAATTATTCTCTTCAGTGCCAGTATATCCCCCAAAAGAGTACCCTTGACATTAGCCTTCTTTGGAGAAACAAACCCAGCAAATCTATAACCTAACTGCGGAAATTTGCTTAAGAGGCTTTCTAATTCCCTGCCCCTTTTACCGGAACCTACGATAATAGCATTCCTGAGTCCGATGCCTTTCTGCAGCATTGTCATTTGCAGACTTCGAATCAGTATCCTGCCGGAACCAACAGCAAGTATCATTAATCCCCAATAGATCAGGATCAGGAAACGTGAAATGGCTCTTGAGTCACTTAATGCATCATCCAGAAATATTACAAAGAACAATATAAAACAGCCAAATGAAACAGTTTTGATAACAGATGCAAATTCATCAAACCTTGATCTTACGAACCAATGCTGGTACAGCCCGGCAAATGAAAAAGTAATTGCCCAGTAAAAATATATTGCCAAAGAGGGAATTATGAATGAAGATGCTGCAATATACGGTATCCACCCCGATTCAACGCGTACCAGGTAATACAGGATCCACGCCGCGTTAATCGTTATAATATCAGATACGATTAATAATATTCGTTCTTTTGCTTTAGACAATTCATTCTTTATTTAACTGCCCAGAAAAGAAATCTTTTATTTTTGATACCGGAACCGGTTCCTGCTAATTTATAAATTGAAGACAAACGGCATAATCTTTTGAGAACATCATAATTAAGATTAATATATCTCACTAAAAGAGTCTTATCCTTAATCTTATTGATCTTTTTAAAAGCATACATTTCATGAAATTCATCAGATTCAGGCATCCTGTTTGGATTTCGTTTTATTCCCATGAATTTATCCGATAAATTCTGAAAAAAAATGTAAGCCTTTGATAGCACTCTGTATGGTAGAGTTAATCCTTCAACAATAACAATTTTATATTTACTGAAACCCGCTACTTTCAGCCTGGTTATTAATTCTTCAACATCTTTCATCTGGTTATGCCCGTGATCATCAAGATTAGGGAAAGTTATACTTACTTCCCCGCCGGGTTTAAGCATGAAATAAATATTATTCAGCATTACCTGCGGGTCATCTACATGTTCATAAACATCAGAAGAAAATATCACACTAAAATGCTCTTTTAGAGCTGTTATGTCATCTTTACATATATCAATATTACTGAATTTAACATTTTTTCCGAAAGTCTTCAATAGTTCAATTGTATCTTTGGATATGTCATAGCCCTGTATTTCAGCCGGATGGTAATCCAGAAGTGAAAAACAATGGTTACCCAGGCCGCACCCTATATCAAGAATTACATCATTATGGTTAATAGATCTTCCGTTTAGTTTTAAATTCCGCAGCATCATTTCGGAAAACCAGACAGAGTGAAAATTAACCGGAGGATAGTAGTACTTCTCTAACAGCATTTTTAGTTGATTTTTGGTTTTAATAAATACTTATGTTTCTTAAAATAATATAATAATCCTTTAATATGTTCAAATGTTGTTTTTGTAAACATATTTCTGGACATTCTCTGGTAAATATGTTTCGCTCTCACAAACGGATAATATACAATCTTATTGCCGGATTGCCAGATCCTAAGGCAATAATCAATATCTTCGGGACCGGCGAAAAAGTTCTCGTCAAGGTAGCCTACTTTATCCATAATTTCTCTTCTGAATACCCAGAAAGCTGCAACCGTATATTCAACTTCCTTAATAGATAAGTGATCCCAATCTGCCATTAGCTGATTTCTGTATACTTTTAAATTACGGATGAATTTAAATGAATCAAGTCTCCGTAAAATTGGAGTATAAAAAGTTATAAAAGTTTTGCAGCTGTTTTGTATTTCTCCATTATTCAGAATCAGCTGAGGACAAACCATGCCAACTGAATGGTTTTGGTCCAAATATTCAACCAGTTTTTCGAATGTATTATCTTCCAGCAGTTCAATATCAGAATCAATAAAAGATACATATTTACCCTGTGCAACCTTCATTCCAACATTCCTGTACCATATGCCATGGTTTTCCTCACTTCGGAGTATCTTGACCTTCGGAAAACTCTCACGAAGCATATCAATAGTGCCATCAGTTGAGCCGTTATCCACAACAATTATTTCGAATTCAAGATTTTTAGTATATTTATATACAGTTGTAATAC
>JABFSP010000233.1 GCA_013140565.1 Ignavibacteria bacterium | reverse complement strand
CAATTCAGCTATCTATATTTACAACCGGATTTACGTTTATACGTTCCATAATGCATAATTTTTGATTATTTTGTAACAAATGGACCACTTTCTGCAACTAAAACCAATTTAATGATATCTAAATCACAGGAAAACAGCCTGATAAAAGAGGCCTTGAAGGTTTTGAAAAATTCTCATTCGCCTCACTCCGGGTTTAAAGTTGGTGCAGCTATATTAAGCTCTACAGGTAAGATATACCCCGGTACAAATGTGGAGTTTGATGCATTAACTTTAACCGTCTGCGCTGAGCGCTCCGCGCTATTTGGTGCTGTTTCAGGTGGTGATAAGAAGTTCACGGCTATTGCAGTTGCAACAAGCTCCAATGAGTTTATATACCCGTGCGGACTGTGCCGCCAGGCACTTGTGGAATTCAATCCAAAAATGGAAGTGATACTTATTACTAAAAAGAAGAAGATTAAGAGCTTTATTTTAAAAGATATTATTCCGAATTATTTCAAGTTAAACAGAGTATAAAGAGAATTCAGTTATGCACGATATTGAAAATAAAAAAATGATGGGGCAGATCGAAGTTATCTGCGGAAGCATGTTCAGCGGGAAGACCGAAGAACTTATCAGGCGTCTCAGGCGCGCCCAGATTGCCAAACAAAAAGTTGAAATATTCAAACCTAAGATCGATAACCGATACAGCGAAAGTGACATTGTTTCACATAATGAACAGAAAATTCCAAGTACAGTCGTTGAAACCGCCGAGCAGATACTGCTCTTTTCTGCGGAAGCCGATGTAATTGGAGTGGATGAAGCCCAATTCTTCGATTCATACCTTGTTGAGGTCTGCCAGAGACTTGCTGCGCAGGGTAAACGGGTCATTGTTGCAGGTTTGGATACAGATTACAGGGCGATTCCATTTGAACCAATGCCGCAATTGCTTGCAATTGCTGAATATATAACCAAGACACTGGCAGTATGCATGAAATGCGGCGCACCTGCAAACCGAACACAACGTATATCGAATACGGGAGATAGAGTCCTGGTTGGTGCAACTGACCTGTATGAAGCCCGCTGCAGAAGCTGTTATGAAGAACCGACTGATTGATGAAAATGTCCAGAGTTATCCATCCCGACTTTTTAGCTTTATTGGAGTTAAAAGACCCTTTTTTAGTTGAGCTTTTTACTGATCTAAGAATTTTCGTAATGGATATTTATCCTGAATGTTATGAATTGTTATACCATACTCATGCACTTACTGCAGTATTTTCCGTAACCGAAAAACTTTCCGATGCATTTTGTATGCTTCCGGTTTACACAAACCATGTAAATTTAGGATTTAACAAAGGTACCCTGCTAAGAGACCCGAATAAACTTCTTCAGGGAACAGGTAAATTAATCCGGCACATCCCGGTAAGCAGTTTTGAAGATTACAGGAATAATGATGTAAAAGAACTTGTTAATTCTGCTGTTGAATTAGCACTTAAAGATTCTGAAATTACATCTAAAAGAAAAGGTAAAACAATTTCCAAAATTAAAAAATGAATTTGAAACTATACAAAGCCGTTTAATTAACTATTGAACAAAATAATAACATCTTTTGGCTCAGCATTCATCAGTCCTGATGAAAAACTATTTTCTGAGATAACAGAGATAGGTAAATATATTGCCGAAGCCGGATACAACATCTGCAGCGGAGGATATTACGGCTCAATGGAAGCAATTTCAAAAGGCGCAAAGTCTGCCGGAGGTAAAACAATTGGTGTAACCGTTAAGGGTTGGGAAGCCGCTCCTAATGATTTTGTTGACGAAATTGCTGAAATGCCAAACCTGATGGAAAGAATTGTTGAACTGATCGGCATAGCAGACGCGTACATAATTTTTAAAGGCGGCACCGGCACATTGCTGGAAATATCAGCAACTTTGGAATTAATGAATAAAAAAGCCATAGCTGAGAAGAAAATGATTTTCTATACTGATTTCTGGAAAAATATGATTGAAATATTAAAACAGGATTCCGATAAATTAAGCGTTTTAATCGAAAGAAATGTTTTTTTCATTACTGAACCAGGGCAAATCAAAATATTGATTTAATATTTGTTAAGTTATTATTTGTGGTTAATAAGAACTTTAGAAATGTAAATTTTGTTTGTTTATTTACGGCTTTCTTAAAGTAAATTAAATAACATAACAAATGAAAAATTCAGTAAAAATTTTTATTATTTTATTACTGGCCTTTAGTTCACAGTCATTTTCAACAACATGGAATGTTACTGTTCAGAATTTTTTCTTTAGCCCTGCCAATCTGCCAAATGTAATAGTTGGTGATACTGTTAAATGGCAATGGGTAAATGGTGATCATACTACTACATCATCCGTTATACCCGCCGGTGCTGCACCGTGGGATGTATCACTTCATGTTTCCAATCAGACATTTTCTTATATTGTTACCACAGCCGGAAGCTATAATTATGTATGCACACCTCACGCCCCGGGTATGGCAGGTAATTTTACTGCTAACATCATAGGTATTATACCAATAAGCAGTGAGATACCTGAAACATACAGACTGGAACAGAATTATCCGAATCCTTTTAACCCGGTTACAAATATTGAATTCAGCCTGCCAAAATCATCATTTGTAAAACTTACCATAATGAACTTTCTCGGTCAACGGATTGCTTTATTACTTCAAGAACAGCTAAATGCCGGCAGTTACAAATATGACTGGAATGCATCTGAACTTCCAAGCGGAACATATTTTTATAAACTGGAAACTGAAGAATATTCAGATGTCAGGAAGATGGTTTTGATCAAGTAAGAATATTTATATCTATTAATTATATTTCTAAAAGCATCTGGAAGTAACATTCCGGGTGCTTTTTTATTATCTGAATCCGGAAAAACTCTAATTCCCTATTTTACTTTTAAAAGTAAAGAAATTCCACTGTCTTAACT
>JABFSP010000198.1 GCA_013140565.1 Ignavibacteria bacterium | reverse complement strand
GTAATATATTGATATGGAGTATCATTAAAAACTTTTTTGAATAACCTGAGGAAATGGAAATTTGACATACATGCGGCTTTAGCCGCGTCTTCTATCTTTATTTCTGAGCAGAAATTATCGTCAATGTAATCTTTAGCATTATTTATGCGTTTATATACTTCAATTTTGGTTGAGCGTTTCACCGCAGGAATGTTCTGTATTTCTTCACCCACCTGCTTGTGAATTTCAAACAGAACTTTAAGCATCAGGAATAATTCTTCATCAAGCCACTGGTCATCATCGAATCCGGTTTTTACAGCCAGGCAGAATTTATATATATATGGCATCAACCTGCCGTCAAAAGGATATATCATTTCCATAAATGTAACCGGCTGATCTGATATTACTGTATTATTGTGAGCGTTATCCAATACATTTTCATCACTTGCCATAAGGCTTTTCAGAGCTTCTTCGGCAAAAGATGCACGAAAGAAAACGGAAAGAGTCTCACATTCGGTTTCTGACTGTATGCGTGCTGAGTATCTCTGCCCTGCGTTGAATATAAGATAGTTATAGGGCTGAACGCGGTAGCTGCGCTGTTTGGTTGCGAAATATTCTTCGCCTTTTATTGTAAATTTTAAAGTTAACGGACCGGTATGCAGCGGGTAATATGCCGAAGTGGTTTTATTATGAATTATCATATTTGGCCATTTGTACTTTGGACATGGCGCACTAATATCAAAACCGGGTTTTGTATAATCGGGGTAACCTTTTAATATCATTACAATAGAATTTACAGAGGGCAGGCAATTTTATGGATAAATGAACAATTAAACAATTGAAAAATGAGGGTTATTTCAGTATTTGACTAAAATTGAGTGCTTTTTTCATGAGATTGACCATAAAACTCATCAATCAGGGGATTATACATCATAATTTAACTTGACAAATTAAGTTTGTTGTATTATTTTGGAAACTAATAGAACGATAATCGTTTCCATCGTACAATCTAACAATTGAAATGATAACGGAAGAACTGATAAAACCGAAACTTAATCCCGTACCCGAAGATAAACTTAAAGTATTAAACTACGCCCAGGATAGATTCTTTAAAGAAGGATTTTACAAGATCACAATGGATGAAATATCCAAAGAACTTGGCATGAGTAAAAGCACGCTATACAAATATTTCCCTTCAAAACTTGAAATGCTTGATGAAGCGATATTCATGCTGATATCAACCGTAAAAAGCAGGGTAAAAAGCTCTATTGCTTCAGATGGTAACGCTGTAGAAAAATTTGTAATGGTCATAAGAGTACTTACTGCAACCATAACAAAGTTCTCGGATAAATTCATGAGCGACCTTCAGCATCACGCTCCGCATATATGGGTAAGGGTAGATGAAACACGGAAGAAACTACTTTATGAAAATATTTCAAAGATAATAATCCAGGGACAAAAGGAAGAATTAATAAAAAAATACCCCCCTGAACTGATAATTACACTCATTACAGGCGCAATACGCGGAGTAGTAAATCCGCAATTTCTCATTTCCACGAAATTCAGTTACAATGATGCGGTTCATTTTGCATTTAAAATCCTTCTGAACGGCATTCTCACCGAAAAAGGACAGGTAATTTTTAACAAAATAAAATTATGAACAGGAAAATAAATTTTATTTCATTTTCTGCAGTTGCAATTGCTCTGACTATTTATGTATCCGCCTGCGGCAACGGCAAAGATACCAATTCAATTAATGCATCAGGCACAATTGAGTCCGTTAACGTTACAATAAGCAGTAAAACATCAGGAACGGTGAACAAAATTAATTTTAAAGAGGGTGACCGTGTGAAAAAAGGCGACCTTCTGGTTGAGATCAGCCATGACCTGCTTGATATTCAGTTGAGGCAGTCAGAAGCCGGTGTAGACCTTGCAAATGCGCAGCTGAAACTCTTAAGGAGCGGAGCAAGACGTGAGGATATAAAACAATCAGAAGAACTGGTTAAGCAGGCGAAGATAAATCTTGATCTGGCCAGGCAGGATAAAGAGCGCGCAGAAGAGCTCTACAGACAGGATGCAACAACTAAAAAGCTTTATGATGACGCAATTGGCAGATTTGACCTTGCTGTAACCCAGTATAATTCCACAAAAGTAAATCTCACAAAGGTAAAAACAATTATCAGACCTGAGGAAATTGAGCAGGCACAGGCAAATCTAAAAAAAGCTGTTTCGATGGTTGACCTGTTAAAGCAGAACATAGAAGACTGCAAAGTATATGCTCCTACAGACGGTTTCGTTTCAAAGAAGTTCATTGAAGAAGGTGAAAATGCCGTTATGGGAGGTTCATTGTTAAGGCTAAGCAATCTTGAAACCGTTAACCTTGTGATATATATTCCCGAAACTGAACTTGCTAAGGTAAAACTTGGTCAGGAAGCAGATATTACTATTGATGCATTCAAAGACAAAAACTATAAGGGTAAGATAATTTTTATTTCACCTGAAGCGGAATTTACCCCAAAGAATATACAGACTCCCGAAGAACGTACCAAACTTGTATTTGCTGTAAAGATCGAGATATCAAATCCGCAGTTTGAATTGAAACCGGGATTACCGGCAGATGCAACACTGAAAATTACAAATTAGCAATTACGAATTACAAATTAGAATTCCATATCGAACAGGCAATTGAAATAAAGGGTTTAACCAAGGCATTTGATGCGCTGATTGCAGTGAATGATATTTCCTTTAATATCGCCGGGAAAGAAGTATTTGGTATTGTTGGACCTGACGGTGCAGGTAAGACTACGCTAATCAGAATGCTCTGCGGTTTAATAAAGCCTGATAGCGGAACCGCAAACCTGCTTGGATTTGACCTCATAAATCAAACGGGCAAAATTAAAGATGAAATAGGATATTTGTCTCAAAAGTTCAGCCTTTATGCTGATCTGACTATTGATGAAAATATAGAGTTCTTCGCTGAACTGCATGGCGTTAAGAATTTTAAGGAAAGAAGAAATGAACTTCTGGAATTCACCCGACTCACAAAATTCCGCAAATTTCTTGCGGGAAAGCTTTCCGGGGGAATGAAACAAAAACTTGCGCTAGCATGCACACTTATTCACAAGCCAAAAATTATATTTTTGGATGAGCCTACTACGGGGGTTGACCCCGTTTCAAGGCGTGATTTCTGGAAGATACTTTCAGAATTACATAATGAAGGAGTTACAATTGTGATATCTACTCCGTATATGGATGAAGCAGAGCGATTTAATACTATTGCTATGATGAATAACGGTAAACTGATCATGAATAATTCCCCTGCCGCTATTAAGGCGGGAATGAAGAAGGTCATATTAGAAATTGTTACAACCGCCTTAAGGGAAACGTATAAGCTGATTGCTGATAAAACTGATTTTGAATCCCAATTATTTGGTGATAGAATTGATATCGCGATCAATGATACGGATGATGTCCCTGTAATTGAAAAACTGCTAGCAGAAAATACAATTGAATTAAAAGATAAAAGGTTAAAGCCGGTTTCACTGGAAAATGTATTTATACATGTTCTAAAAGAACAATAAGCAATGAGCAATTAAAAGAATTGATACTACTTAGTTTTAAGGCAAAATGAATTCTATAGAAGTTAAAAATCTGACGAAAAAATACGGTAAGTTCACTTCAGTTGATAATATTTCATTTGAAGTCGAGCAGGGTGAAGTATTTGGTTTTTTAGGCGCCAACGGCGCGGGGAAATCAACCACCATAAAAATGCTGTGCGCAATACTTGAACCGTCAAGCGGTGATGCAATGGTTGCAGGATACAGTATTGAAAAAGAACCGGATATGGTCAAGCGTAATATCGGGTATATGTCGCAAAAGTTTTCATTATATACAGATCTTACTGTTGAAGAAAATATTAATTTCTTCGCAAGCGTATACGGACTCAAAGGAACCGCGCTGAATGAAAGGAAAAAGTGGGTAATAGATACTGCCGGACTTACTGACAGGAGGGATTCTTTAACCGGAACGCTCTCTACCGGCTTCAAGCAAAGGCTTGCCTTGGGCTGCGCCGTGATCCATGAGCCTAAAATTGTATTTTTGGATGAACCAACCGGCGGAGTTGACCCGATATCTCGAAAAAATTTCTGGGACCTGATAAATGATCTATCAACTAACGGTACAACTGTTTTTGTTACTACACATTATCTGGATGAAGCGGAATTCTGCAACAGGATAATGATGATTGACGCCGGAAAAATTATCGCAGGCGGCTCGCCGGGCGAGCTGAAGACAAAGTATCTTTCAAATCCAATTTTTGAAGCTGAAACCGGCAATGCTGATGCCGCAATAAAGTTATTAGATACGATCCCCTGGATAAAAAGCACCGCTTACTTTGGGGAATATATACATATAACTTTAAATAAAGATGAGCTGAACAATGCAGATACCAGAAAAAATGAGATAATTAAGATTCTTGGTAAAGATAAAATTACTGTAAACAGAATTGAAAGAATCGCTCCATCACTTGAGGATGTATTTGTGAATCTGCTTGAGAAGGAAAAATAGATTACAAATTACAGATTGCAAATTGCAGATTTTAGTTACAGGAAGTAATTATTAATTGAAATGCTAAACAGGATATACGCACTGGTTAAGAAAGAATTCAGGCAGATAAGGCGTGATTCAAGAACGCTTTACCTGATCTTTATATTTCCGGTATTCCTGTTAATGCTCTTTGGCTATGCGCTTTCGCTTGATGTAAAGAATGTAAAGATCGCGGTTAAGAATAATGATAATTCCTCGGAAACCAGGGAATTTATTGCGATGCTTGAAAGCTCGAGTTATTTTAACGTAGTTGGTTACCTCCACAGTGATAAAGAAATAAACAGCATGCTTGATGAAAAACTGGCGCAGTGTGTTGTTGTATTTCCTGCAAACTTTACTGACGACATGCGTTCAGGTAAAAACGTGCAATTACAATTTTTGGTAGATGGAGTTGATGGCAATACTGCTACAGTTATAATGAACTATGTTACTTCTGCGACAGGCTTTTACAATAACAAGATAACACAGGAGTTTCTTGCCCGTACCGGAGTCAAGTCATTTGTTCCTATTGACCCGCAACCCTTGTTTTGGTATAACCCTGATCTGAATACAACAAAGTTCCTTATACCCGGATTATTCTGCATGATACTCATAACAACAGCCGTAATTTTAACAACACTTTCAATTGTACGCGAAAAAGAGCTTGGTTCTATGGAGCAGCTCAGGGTTTCGCCGTTAGGTTCCTTTGAGCTGATAATCGGCAAGACCATTCCCTACACTATAGTAGCGCTTTTTGTTGCGGTGTTTACATTATTCATAAGCAATATTGCGTTCGGGCTCGAAATAAAAGGAAACTACCTGACACTATTCTGGACAACGATTATATTTTTAATTGGGACGCTGAGTCTGGGAATATTTATTTCAACAGTTTCTGACTCACAGCAAGTGGCATTTCAGATAGCTTCAATTGCAACTATGTTGCCTACTTTCATACTATCGGGATTCATCTTTCCAATAGAAAGTATGCCATGGCCGATTCAGATATTGACAAATATTACTCCCGCTAAATTTTACATTATAATTCTGCGTGCAATTATTTTAAAAGGCGCTGGAATTGAAGCCTTCTGGAAGCAGATCATAAGTCTGTTAATATTCACAGCATTTTTCATCGGAATATCAACAATCAGGATGAGGAAGGCGAATGCTTAAACAATGAACCTGATATTAAATTTCATAAAGAAAGAATTCCTGCAGTTCAAACGTGATAAAAGGATGTTTGCCGTAATTCTGATTGCGCCAGTGCTGCAGCTTATTTTTCTTGGGTATGCGGCAACCCTTGATGTGAAAAATGTCAAAACGGCTGTATGGGATCAGGATAAGAGCGCAACCAGCAGGGAGTTCCTTGAAAAGTATGAGAAGTCGGGTTACTTTACTTTGCAGTATTATGTATCAAGTTACAAAGAAGTAACAGAACTTCTGGATAATGGTGAAGTTGTTATGGCTGTTATTATTCCCCCTGATTTTGAGAAAGATGTCCTTAGCGGAAGGACATCAAAATTGCAGACTATCTTTGACGGTTCAGACGGTAATAAGGCATTGATAGCCGCGGGATACTCGCAGGGAATTACTATCAGCTTCGCATCGAACATTGTTAGTGATTTCATTGAGCGCTCCGGCAGAAAGAATATGCCGGTTATGAAAATTCCAGTTATAGAAGCTCAAACGCGCGCATGGTATAATCCGGATCTCGTGACAAGGAATTACATGCTTCCGGGTATAGTTGGTTTGTTGATAATGGTTGTTACAATTAATCTCACCTCGCTTGCTATTGTCAAAGAAAGGGAAATTGGCACATTTGAGCAGTTGATAGTGACCCCATTAAAATCATACCAGATAATTATTGGTAAACTGGTCCCGTTTTCAATACTAGGATTTGTATCCGTTACAATTGTTATGACAGTGATGCGTTTCTGGTTTGGCATTGAAGTAAAAGGCAGTGTTCCCCTGCTTTATTTTGCGGCGCTATTGTTTATGCTTTCAACACTGGGGCTCGGACTCTTTGTATCAACAATATCCAAAACGCAGCAGCAGGCGACAATGACATCTTTCTTTGGCGTAATGATGCCGATGATATATTTAAGCGGATTTTCCTTTCCAATAGAAAATATGCCCCAGTGGGTACAATATATTACTTACCTAATTCCTCTACGGTATTTTATAACTATAGTCAGAGCTATAATTTTAAAAGGTGTTGGGATTGAACATTTGTATGATCAGTTCCTTGCGCTGTTTATTTTTGGAGTTGTGATACTTGCTTTAAGCTCACTGAGATTTAACAAGAAACTTGAATAGTATTGAGAGGCAAAAGTAAAAAGGCAAAAGGCAAAAATGAAATGATTTGCTGCTAATTTACAGCAATTTGATGTTTATCTTAATGTATTGGCATTTGAAGACCGAATTACGGCATTTTTGCAAACATTTCCTTTAAAATTTCTCTAAAATTAACTGATATTTAATTGTAAAATACTTGCATTTTTTAATAAATGCATATATATTTGAATAATTTCCAATGAAAAAGCCACTAAAAATAACGAGTATAGCTTGTCTGCTGATTATATTAGTTGCCGGCGTGGTTTACGCAGCAACTGAACTGCAGTATTTTACCGGAAAGAATGAATCAGATTCAATTCTTTTGGAATGGAAAACAGGTACCGAAGATAACCTGAACCGTTTTGAAATTGAAAGAAGTGCATCTGAGCCAAACAACTACGTAAATATTGGCAGTGTAACGGCAATTGGAAGTAATTCATATTATTATTACAGAGATAATACTTCCGTGCAGAACAATTCAGCTCCTGTGTATTATTACAGGCTGAAGCTAGTAGATAATAACGGCAATTATGTATATTCGCAGACAATAACCGTTACTCATGTTATTTCCAGTGTACGCGATACCTGGGGAAGCATAAAGGCTATCTTCAGATAGCAAACGGTTACAGTATTTCTTCACTTCGTGCGGCTATGCAAAATTACCAACTTACCCTTCTTTCTGATATTTTAGGTTATACCAATTTAACTCGAATTCAAATTCACTTTTTTCATAATTAACCTAAAGGAGAGTCATGACTGACAATACATCAACAAGACCGGCAGTAGCTTCAATAACACAGGCAGAAATTGAAGACGGGAAAATGATGGCGATACTTGCTTACATTTTCTTTTTAGTACCGTTATTGGCAGCAAGAGATAAAAAGTTTGCAATGTATCACACTGAGCAGGCAATTGCTTTATGGATAGCTTTTATTCTAATATACATAGTAATTACCATTTTGACGATCATCGTCAACCAGATAAGCAGCACATTAGGATGCGTTGTATCAATACTCGGTATTCTGCCATGGCTGGCATATGTTGTATTATGGATAATGGGTTTAATGAATGCAATTGGCGGCAAGATAAAAGAACTTCCGTTAATTGGCGCATGGGGCGCAAAATTGAATCTCGTAAAATAATCATTTCTGAAAACGCAATTTAGTTTTACAAAATAATATACAGGATCAACAGGAGAAAATTTAATGGCTGAATCAACAAGACAGGTGAACTTCACACAGGAAGATGTAAATAACGGAAAAACGATGGCTATCATAGCCTATTTGGTATTTTTCATTCCGTTACTGATGGATGACATGAAGAAGAATAACTTTGTAATGTACCATACAGAACAATCAATTGTATTACTTATCGTAAATATTCTTGCAGGTATTGTTGGTACAATTACATGCGGAATAGGATTTATTCTATATATTCCGTGGATAATTTTTCTTATCATGGGAATGATGAATGCGTCTAAAGGCGAATGCAAACCGCTTCCTATGGTTGGGCAATTTGGCGAAAAATTCAACCTTGTCAAATAAATAATTTACTCTTTTTACAGGTTTCAATTAAGGCGCATTCCGGAAATGGATGCGCTTTTTTATTGATAAAACCTGCGAATCCCTGAAACAATTACGGGATATACAGGTTAAATAACATATATATTTATTTTTTGAACGAAAATGAACAATAACGAACAGTTAAATTTACTGCGTACTTTTTTCCTGATATCTGGTATCGTAAATGGACTTTACGCTTTCGGATGGACAGGTTATACATTCATAGGCGGGCTTATATCATGCGGCATTGGCTGCCTGTTCGGGGCATTTCCGATAATTAACATAATTGCCTGTGTTATGGATTTTGTTGCATACAACAGGCTCAATAACATGAACCGTTCAGGCACATACAGTTCAGTTCAGTTCGCTTCAATATTTGATATTGTAACTGTTTTGACAGGTAACGTTGCAAGTATGGTATTTGGCATTGTTGGGTTGGTTTTCCTGAGCAATGAGGAAGTTAAACAGTATATGAAGGATAAAGGAATTTATTAGGACAAAACGTGAAACTTCAAAAGCGAAACGTCAAACGTGAAATGTCAAACGAAAAACGTCAAGCATTAAATCGAAAATTGTTATTGATAAAATCTTTTAAGAGAAATTGAAATGTATAATAACCAGTTGAATGTACTTAAAATACTGTTTCTAATTTCAGGTATACTGAACCTGATAACCGCAGTTGTTTGGCTTTTCAACACTATCCTGGGTGCTGTTGCGTTCTGCGGACTTGGATGTGTGATTGGAGTATTACCGATTATCAGCACTATATCCTGTGTATTGGATTTTATGGTCTATAATCGCTTAAAAAATAACAATAAAACCGGTACATACAGCCTGATAAAGTTTGCATCAATATTTGATATTATTGCAATAATGACACTCAACATTACCAGCACTGTTTTTGGTATAACAGCTCTTGTAATGATAAGCAAACCTGAGGTGAAACAGGAAATGGTTAATAGGGGAATCTATTAACGTGAAATGTCAAATGTGAAACGTCAAACGCAATTGATGATAAAAATAAAACCCGAAGCTATCAGTTTCGGGTTTTTGTTATATGCGGGTTTAATCTGCCTGCCTTACTGAGCGACAGAGAAGGAAGGTAATCTGCCTGCCTTACTGAGCGACAGAGAAGGAAGGTTATATTCTACTTATTATCAACTCCATCCATGTCAGTAATCATACCTTCAGTTCCCGATAGCGGTTTGGGTTTTTCGTCACGGTTCTGTATGTAGCTCTCTTCCTTATATCTTGATGCAATTAACATAAATATCATAGCAGTAACAAACATTAACCCGGCAAAGAACCAGAAATATGTTGGTGTTCCTATTGTAATGTAATTCTGCAAACGTGAGCTTACCTGAGCTGTTATCAGATTACCAAGAGATAACGATAGCAGCCATAAACCCATCACGAATGATTTCATGCTGTTTGGCGCCTGCGTGTATGAAAATTCGAGTCCAGTAATTGAGACCATTACTTCCGCTGCCGTAATGATAACGTATGCAAAGAACTGCCATAAGATGCTGGGCGTGGCTCCCCCGCTTATTTGTATTTGTGCAATGGCAAGCAGCCCGAATGAAAATCCGGCTATAAACATACCGATGATAATTTTTCTAAGTGGGGTAAGTTTGAAAAATTTATTGATAAACGGGTACAGCACCGATGTGAATAGCGGTATGAACAGCATTATCAAGAGTGGATTAATAGCCTGTATCTGTGAGGCAAGCAGTTCAAACTTTACAAATCCCAGATTTACGAATTTATCC
>JABFSP010000029.1 GCA_013140565.1 Ignavibacteria bacterium | reverse complement strand
ATGTTTAAGCTGATAAGCTTCATGACCTTTGTATTATAAAAAAATATATATATTGATTATGAACAAAAATAATGAAAAATTAGCAGAAATAGCCAACAATTTTTTAATAACACTATTGTATTAAACAGCATTGTTTTGTATATTTGTATGTAGATAACACATCATAAAGACACCCGGATTTAAATAATCTGAAAAAATCGCATACTTTCTAAGTTATTCCAAATTATAATTTATCCAAATATCGCTTTCCGGTTATAACTAATCTAAAACTAACAAATAAAATTAAAGTGTATTATGGCATCAGATAAAAAAGATGATTTAAAGCCTTCTATGGATTTAGCTGAATTAAAGAAAAAGAAGATTGGCGAACTATACGAGCTTGCAAAAAATTTAAACATCAGCGACTACAGTGATCTCAGAAAACAGGATCTGATATACAAGATACTGGAATCAGGCACACAGAACGACGGCGTTGCTTACAGCAAAGGTGTCCTGGATGTACTTCCGGACGGGTACGGTTTTTTAAGATCATCTGATTACAATTATCTTTCATCACCGGATGATGTTTATGTTTCACCATCACAGATCAAGAAATTCGCATTGAGGACCGGCGACACAGTCAGCGGACAGGTTCGCCCGCCAAAAGACGGCGAGAGGTTCTTTGCGTTATTGAGAGTGGATAAAGTAAACGGCGTTGAGCCCGAAAAAATGCGTGAGAGGACTTTGTTTGATAACCTCACACCGCTATACGCAAATGAAAGGCTTAATTTAGAATCAGCGCCGGGAGAATATGTTACAAGGATCATGAACCTCTTCACACCAATAGGTAAAGGAAACAGGGGCATGATCGTATCACCGCCTAAAGCAGGTAAAACGATTTTACTTCAGCAGATAGCCAACGCTATTGCAAAGAACCAGCCTGAAGTTGAACTTATCGTCCTATTAATTGATGAGCGTCCTGAAGAAGTAACGGATATGGAACGCTCTGTAAGGGCAGAAGTGATAAGTTCAACCTTCGACGAGCCGCCTGAAAGGCACGTACAGGTATCTGACATAGTTCTTGAAAAAGCAAAAAGGCTTACTGAAGCCAAAAAGGATGTTGTAATACTTCTTGATAGTATTACCCGTCTTGCAAGGGCGCATAACACAGTGGTACCGCACAGCGGAAAGATACTTTCCGGCGGTGTGGACGCAAATGCATTGCACAGACCAAAAAGATTTTTCGGAGCTGCAAGAAACATTGAAGAAGGTGGCAGTTTGACTATTATAGCAACTGCGCTTGTTGAAACCGGAAGCAGAATGGACGAAGTTATCTTCGAAGAATTCAAAGGAACCGGTAACATGGAAATAGTTCTTGACAGAAAGCTTGCCGATAAGAGAATTTTCCCCGCAATTGACCTTAACAAATCAGGAACAAGAAAAGAAGAACTTCTTCTGGACCAGGAAGAACTCTCAAAGGTATGGCTGCTCAGAAAAATTCTGAGTGATTTTTCACAGGTTGAAGCAATGGAATTCCTTTTAGGAAAAATGAAAGGGACAAAGCACAACAAAGAATTCCTTAAGAGTATGAACTCTTAAGCAAACTTGATTTTTGAGCTTTAGTCCGATTAAAAAGTAGTTAACCGGATCCATTGTATGAAAAAAGAAATTGTCATCAACTCAAATGCTGATGAAAGCCGTATAGCCATTACCGAAGACGGCAAATTAAGTGAACTCTTCATTGAAAATGAAGAATATGAACGCGTTATTGGCGATATTTATCTCGGTAAAGTAGCCAAAGTTATTCCCGGCATCAAAGCCGCATTTATAGATCTCGGCTTCAAGCAGGATGCTTTCCTGCACTTCAGTGATGTGGGCGACCAGGCTGAAGATATGAAAGCGCTGCTTGGCAGTGATGCTGAAGTAGATGACGATGATGACGAAGATGAAGAAATAGTCCCCGCACAGAAGCAATCATCCAGACAACCGCAAAAAAGAAGACAACTGCCAAGGCTTGAGCGCGGGCAGAGAATAATTGTCCAGATAACAAAAGAACCTGTTGGCAACAAAGGCGTAAGGGTAACTTCAAAAGTATCCCTGCCCGGCAGGTACCTGGTATTTTTACCCTTCGAAAATAAAGTCAACGCATCCAAGCAGATACAGAACATGCGCGAAAAGCGCAGGCTGAAAAATATTGTTAGGAATTACAGAACTTCCAAAGGTCTGGAATTCGGGGCAATACTGCGTACTGTTGCCGAAGAGCAGGATGAAAAAGCAATTGTTGAAGATCTTGAAAATCTTTACAACATCTGGAAAGATATCGAAAAGCAGATAAAAACCGGTGTACCCCCTGCCCTGCTTTATAAAGATCTTACGGTAACCACAAGCGTTATCAGGGATCTTTTCAGGGATGATGTTGAAAAAGTACTGGTTGATACAAAAAAGATGTTCAAAGAAATTCAGCAGTATGTTAAAGTGAACTCACCTGACCTGCTGGATAAAGTTGAGCTCTATAAAGGCAACAAAGCCCTGTTTGATATTTACGGCATTGAAGCTGAAATTCACCAGACGCTTAGCAAACACGTTCCGTTGAAGATCGGCGGTCATTTAATTATTGAAAAGACCGAAGCGATGTACGTTATAGATGTTAACAGTGGTAAGTACGCAAAGAGCAAAGACCAGGAAACCAATTCACTTAAAACAAATCTCGATGCATCCAGGGAAATCGTACGTCAGATAAGACTGCGTGACCTTGGTGGAATAATTGTTATCGATTTCATCGATGTTTATGACGATAAGAACAAGAAAAAAGTTTACGATGAACTGAAAAAGGAATTCAAGAAGGACAGGGCAAAAGTTACAATCCTGCCGATGTCTGAATTCGGTTTAGTGCAGATAACACGCCAGCGTGTAAGGGAAAATGTTGTGCGCTCAATTACCGAACAGTGCCCGTTATGCGGCGGAAGCGGTATCATTGAAAGCTCAACCAACATACTTACAAGAATTGAAAGATGGATAAAGCGCTACAAGCTTGATAAAAATAAACCTTCAGGCAAGCTTATATTAAAAGTACACCCTATGGTATACACCACGCTTCGCGAAGGAACTATCAGCAATATGACAAAGATCGCGTTCCGTTATTTGCTGAGGATCACTCTTGAAGAGGATTCGTCACTCGCTTTCCAGGATTTCAGATTTATCCGCGCTAAGACAGAAGAAGACCTAACAGCTAAATATTCTTAAAATATTGAGGCTGCAGACTGACATATTAGTGATTGGCAGCGGAATAGCAGGCTTATCATTTGCGCTTAAAGCCGCGAAGAAGCATAAGGTACTTATTGTCACTAAAAAAGATCAGGCTGAATCAAACACAAACTATGCCCAGGGCGGCGTAGCTACAGTCACCTCCCCTGATGATTCATACGAACTCCACATTAAAGATACACTAGAGTGCGGCGCCGGATTATGTAATACTGATGCTGTTGAGCAGATAGTAAGGAACGGTCCCCATTTAATTAATGAGCTTATTGAGCTTGGTGTTAACTTCAGCCGCGAGCAGGGTAAGCTTGATCTCGGCAGAGAAGGCGGACACTCAAGGCAGCGCATTGTTCACGCAAAGGATCTGACCGGCAAAGAAATTGAACGCGCCTTACTTCACAATATCACCAATCACAAAAATATTACTGTACTTGAGCATCATACTGCTATTGACCTTATCACCGAACACAACATCAAAAAGCGTAAACCTACCGGCAGCATAAACTGTTATGGCGCGTATGCGTATGATGAATTGAACGATGAGATATTTACCATACTTTCTGAATTGACTGTAATTTGCACGGGCGGCATTGGACAAGTTTACCTGCATACTACTAATCCGGCAATTGCCACCGGCGATGGCATTGCGATCGGTTACCGCAGCGGTTGTAAAATTGGCAACATGGAGTTTGTTCAGTTTCACCCCACAAGTTTATATGAAAACAGGATAAACCCCACTGATGGTCAGTCATTTTTAATAAGCGAAGCATTGCGCGGTGCCGGGGCGATACTCAAAACCAAGAACGGCGAAGAGTTCATGTTCAAGTATGATTCCCGCGGCTCGCTTGCGCCAAGGGATATTGTTGCCCGCGCTATAGATAGCGAAATGAAAAAACACGGTGATGATTTTGTATATCTTGATATTACCAAATTAGGTGAAGAAAAAATTAAAAATAAATTCCCGTATATTTACAAAAAGTGTTTATCTATAGGCATTAATATGGCTAAGGATATGATACCGGTTGTACCGGCAGCGCACTACATCTGCGGCGGCATAGTAAGCGATCTCGACGGAAGAACTTCGATGAACCGATTATTTGTGCTCGGCGAAGCTTCCATGACAGGCGTTCACGGTGCTAACAGGCTTGCAAGCAATTCACTGCTTGAAGCGTTGGTTTATGCTGATAAAGCCGCTAAGATTTGCTGTATTGATCCTGCCAAAACAAAAAAAGCTAAGATCAAAATTCCTGACTGGGATTCCAGCGGCACCGAAAACGCCGAAGAGTGGGTTTTAATTTCACAGAACAAGAATGAGATAAAGCAGATAATGGCAAACTATGTGGGCATAGTAAGATCGAATTTAAGACTGTTCAGAGCGCTGAGAAGAATTACTTTAATAAAAGATGAAATAGAAACATTCTACAAAAAGACCAGGATAAACCGAGAACTGCTTGAACTTAGGAATATGGCGCTTATATCTTACCTGATCATACGTTCAGCATTAATTAGAAAAGAATCACGCGGTCTGCATTACAGCACAGATTACCCAGAAACAAAACGCTCTTATTTAAAGGATACTATAATCACCAATAAAACTGTAAAATAGTAATTCAAATAAGTTAAACAGTAAATAAGTATAGTATTAATGAGCAAAAAACATACTGTTTCAAAAAAACACGAGCCTGCAAGAAAAGAAATTTTAACACTTAAGCATAAAATTGGCTTAATGCTGGTTTCGCTGAGTGTGCTTATGCTGGAGTTCACTTTAATAAGAGTGCTTTCAATCTCTTTATGGTATCACTTTGCGTTCATGATAATCAGCATAGCTCTGCTCGGACTCGGCATCAGCGGTGTAACTATTATTATCAGCAGCCGGATAAATAAGGCGGAAATAAATTCATTCCTCACGGTCACTTCCCTGCTCTATGCAGTTTCAATTGTCCTCTCATTTGTAGTTCTTAATAAAATCCCTTTTGATCCTTTCAGTTTATTTGTTGATTCAAACCAATTCATTTATTTACCCTTGTATTATATCCTCATAACGCTGCCGTTCTTTTTGGCGGGACTCATAATCGGTCAGCTCTTCACAAGATTTAAATCTGGCATAAATAAATTATATTTCTACGACCTCATTGGCGCAGGATTGAGCTGCTTTGTGTTCATACTCGTACTGCCAAAATTCGGCGGTTCAGGCGGAATAATATTCGCATCACTGCTTGCATGCGCAGGTACTTTGATATTTGCCATCGAAAAAAGCCGCAGGCAAACCATCGGTTTGTTTGCCGCATTTATTATGATAGTAGTCAACGGCGTTATGCTGACCAACCCGGAATCATATTTACCTATTTATGTTTCAGAGAACAAAGTTTACGGCAACTATATCAAAGATAATCCCGAGCTGATGCTGCTTACCCGCTGGAATTCATTTTCCAAGGTAGATGTAATGAAAGATGACGGCGAAAATGTTGATGACTACCCTGTTTACACCGCAATTATAGACGCAGGTAACTCAACGACAAATATACCCAAGGTACCCAATTTGCTTGATAGCGGCGCAAGGCCGCCGTTTGATGCTTCGATGCTTGCAATGTACTTAAAGCGCGAAGATACCGCCAAAGTGTTCGTGCTTGGCTCCGGCGGCGGCGGCGAGATACTTTCAGCGCTGACCAATGGCGCAGGTTCTGTTACAGCGGTTGAGATTAATCCGATATTAAACGAACTTGTTGAAAAAGACCTTGCAAGTTACTGGACAGGCGGCATTGCAAATGATAAGCGCGTTAAGATAATTACCGATGACGCCAGAAGCTGGCTGCGCGGCAAGCGCTTTAAGTATGATGTTATAATCAGCGCGCATACAATATCCGCCTCAGCAACAAACAGCGGCGCAATGAGTCTTGTGGAAAACTATATTTTAACACAGGAAGCACTTCGCGAATACCTTCAGCATCTTGATATTAACGGCATACTCTATATCACCAGACCCGAACCGCAAATGCCGAGACTTGTCGCATCCATAAAAGAAGCGCAGAAGCTGAACGGCGGCAGTGATATTAAAAATCAATTTTATGTTTTCAAAAGACCACCAACTGAGTTTGAAAAGGATGTAAGTTTTTTAAGCGGTGTTCTTTTTAAGAAAGCGGGCTTTGACGAGTTTGACATTCAGAAGCTAAAGACAATGGGAGCGCTGCTTAATCTTGAAACAGTGTACGATCCTGTTTCAAAGCAGGATGGTATCTTTAAAGATATTGTTGAGAGTTCAACCATTGATGAAATTGCAGGGAAACATCCCGGAATAAAGCTTTACCCCGCAACAGATGATAATCCGTATTTTGAGCATAACACTGATTTCACTGCCATTAATTTTAGCAATATAAAAGAGTCATTCATGCAGTGTGATAGAGCAATGCTTTCAATGGTGCAAAAGCCAATTGCGGAATCGACCTTAGTTATACTGCTGGCGCAGACGATAATAATTTCCGCGCTGCTAATTTTCCTGCCCATATATATTAAGTTCCGCAAGGACCCTGAGATCAAGAATATTAAAAAGGGTAAGTATATAACTTACTTTGCACTGCTCGGACTTGGATATATAATCATAGAAATTTGCCTTATACAGAAATTCACTTTGTTTCTGGGTCAGCCTGTTTATACAATGCTCACAGTTATTTCAACAATGCTCATATTTTCAGGCATAGGCAGTATGTTTTCGGAAAAGATAATAACAAAGCTTAAGAATGTGAACCTGGTCTATATCATAATCGCCGCACTGGCTGTAATATTGGGTCTCGCAAACTCCGCAATTTTCGAAGCGCTTGTCAGAATGGATATCATGTGGCGTGTTATTATTTCAATAGGTCTTATTGCACCAATTGCATTTTTTATGGGGATACCGTTCCCTTACGGCATGAGTATGATCGACAACAACCAAAAATACCTTGTTGCCTATGGCTGGGGTGTAAATGGTTTCTTTAGCGTACTTGGCAGTGTGCTGGTCATAATGGTTTCAATGAGTTACGGATTTAAAGTTGTATTTATACTTTCGGCATTGCTGTATCTTGCCGCTATGCTGGTTTCAGGAAAATTGAAACCTAAAGCAGCATAAGTTTGAGTTAATCCCAAACCTGGCAGGTCTTAAAGACCTGTCAGGTTTAGTTTTAAATTTAATGAGGTTTTTCCTGTTCTAATGATAGCCCTTACAGCATTGAATATCTTATCATATTTTGCTAAATTTGCAGATAAATTATGGCTGAATTACTAGAAAAAATCAAAGAAAAACTATCCGAAGCCAATGGGTTTAACGGAGTAGTTTTTACACAGAATATTAATTACCCTATGATAGAAGTCCCTAAAGAAAGACTTTTGGAAGTATGCACAATACTTAGGGACGAATTTCAAATGGAACAGTTAAGGGATGTTGTAAGTGTTGACCGCTTCACAAAGAATGAGCGATTTGAATGCATTTACAATCTGTATTCACTTACTCACAGCACAAGAATGTTCATTAGGGTCAGGCTTGAGAGCAAAAATCCCGAAGTGGATAGCTTATGGCCTGTATGGCAATCCTCCAACTGGACCGAGCGCGAAGCGTGGGATATGATGGGAATTAAATTTATCAATCACCCTGACCTGCGCAGAATGTATATGATGGAAGAGTATGAATACCATCCTTTAAGAAAAGATTACCCGCTCATGGGTCTGCCCGGAGCTGTTACATTGCCCAAAAAGTAAATATAACGGCGTAATACGCCAATAAAATATATGTCTTTAGATTTAACAAAAGAAGAATACATTCAGGAAACCAAGGATGAAAGCCACATTTCCATGAGCCAGGAAAAGATCCTGCGCGCACTGGAATCAGATGACGTACGCGGCCACTTTGAAGGAACCCTTGATAACCAGCTTATACTTAATATGGGACCCCAGCACCCTGCAACACATGGCGTATTACAGCTTGTAGTAAGCCTTGATGGTGAAACAGTAGTTGGGACAATTCCCGTTTTAGGATATCTTCACAGGGGATACGAGAAGCTTGCTGAGAACATGACATTCCATGAGTTCATTCCCCATACTGATAGGCTTGATTATCTTTCACCGCTTGCAAATAACGTTGGGTATGTACTGGCAATAGAAAAACTGCTTAAGATCGAAGCAACAGAACGCGCACAGTGGATAAGAACTATGTGCTGCGAAATGGCAAGACTTGCTTCCCACTTAGTGTGGATGGGCTCCATGGCGATGGATGTTGGCGCATTGACTGTATTCCTGTGGACATTCACAGAACGCGAAAAGATATTAGATATACTTGATATATTAACAGGTGTCAGATTCACAACCAGCTATACAAGAATCGGCGGACTTGCGCTTGATATGAGCGATGAATGCAAAGCGCGTTTAGTAGCGTTTTTAGATCAGTTTATACCCAAGCTTGAAAACGCCCGTAACCTGATTGAAAGAAATAAAATTTTCATCAACAGGTGCGAAGGTGTTGGCTATATTTCAAAGGAAGACGCGATGTCACTCGGCTTAACGGGTCCGAACCTGCGGGCAGCAGGAGTTGGCAACGATCTGAGAATAGATGACCCGTATCTGAAATACAGAGAACTTGATTTTAACGTACCCACTGCCACTGAAAGTGATGTACTTGCAAGGTATTATGTAAGGGTAAGAGAAATGTATGAGACTGTTAAGTTACTTAGACAGTGTTTGCAGAAATTACCTGAAGGACCGATAAATACACCTGATGCAAAACAGGTATTGCCGGATAAAGGTGAGGTTTATTCAAAAATGGAAGAGCTTATTCACGATTTTATGATAGTGAACTTTGGCAATACCCCTGAAAAGGGCGTTGAAGCTTACCAGGCTATCGAAGCAGCCAAAGGCGAGCTTGGTTTCTATGCTATCAGCGATGGCAAGGGTTACCCGTTCAGGCTGAAGATACGCTCTCCTTCATTCACTAACTTAGGCGCGCTCCCAACAATGATGAAGGGCGCAATGATAAGTGATATAGTAGCAATTATTGGAAGTATTGACCCGGTTATGGGTGAAGCTGATAAATAATATTATCGCATTCCCGCGAAGGCGGGAATCTCTATTTTAGATTTTAGTGATTTGAGATTAGAAGATTCGATGTTCATTGAATACACTGAATGAAGAAACAGTGGGAATACTAATAATAAAGATCGTTTATAATTCATTAAGTTTTTTTAGAATAAAGCAAGAGATTCCCGCTTGCGCGGGAATACGGTATATATATGGAAATTAAATTTACTGAAGAGAACCTGAAGAAGCTTGAAGAAGCTAAGAGTCATTACCCTACGAGCGATGCAGCACTGATGAGCGCTTTATGGCTGGCACAATACCAGTTCGGCTGGCTTTCAACCGATGTAATGAAATACGTTGGCAACCTGCTTAGTATTCCTTATGAACATGTGCTTGGCGTAGCGGAATTTTATACAATGTACAATAAAAAGCCGGTTGGTAAACATCACCTGCAGGTATGCACAAATGTATCATGTATGCTTTGCGGCGGATATGATGTGGTTGATTATATTTCCAATAAGCTTGATATAGGCATTGGCGAAACAACGCCGGATGGTAAGTTCACCCTGATTGAAGCAGAGTGTCTTGGCAGCTGCGGTACCGCGCCAATGATGCAGATAAATGATTACTACGAAGAGAATTTGACCAAGGATAAGATAGACGCAATTCTGGATAAGCTGGCTAAGAGTGAATAGTTGACAGTTTACAATTGATAGTTTACAGTTTCAAAAGCAATTACAATAGAGTTTAAATAAAGAGTATAAAAATCATATGTCAGATTTCCAGCCAATCATACTGAAAAATATTACCGATCTTCACAACATCGAAGTTTATATGAAAAACTGCGGTTACGGCGCATTTAAAAAAGCGCTTAAACTTACTCCCGAGGCTATTATTGAAGAAGTGAAGAGATCAGGATTAAGGGGACGCGGCGGCGCATGCTTCCCTACCGGAATGAAGTGGTCTTTTA
>JABFSP010000379.1 GCA_013140565.1 Ignavibacteria bacterium | reverse complement strand
TCATATGAACCTGTTCCTGCACCGACATTCAAAACTGTTTCAGCATCACCAAGAGCGCTGTTAATCAGCTTTGCAATAGCCGGATCAGTTTGTTGGTTCGCCGTATATTTCACTTTCTGCTTATCGTAGTTGTAAGCGGTACTTTTGATTTTCATTTAAAAATTTTTAATTTCACGCAAAGCCGCCAAGGCGCAAAGACTATTAATTCAAGAATATAAACAAAACAAAGAAATATGTATAATTTTTAAATATCAATATTATATCAGAAAATGTAATATGAATTTGCGTCTTTTGCGGGAGTAGAAAATGCTATTTTTTTATTTCAAGTTTTAGTTTGCTGCAAAGCTGAACAATTTTTTCTTTGCTTATTGAATTACGTTCTGATACTTTTAAATACATAAATGATCGTGAGCTTGAGTATATCTCATCAAATGCACGGGTTTTGGGGATGATGTGAAAATGAATATGTTTAAAACCTTTGCCTTCAGAAAAACAGCACAGGTATTCTTTCTTTGGCTTAAGCACCTTTTTGATACATTTCATGATAGAATAATTTATCTCGGCGAACTCACTCCACTCTTCTTTTGTAAGATCGTGCAGCGCTTCGGTATGACGCTTAAGCACTATAACCAGCCATCCAAGCAGACCCGTAGGATAGGCATGCTCAACCACCCAATAGGAGCCGTTGTAAATCTGTTCACCCGGACTTATTCGCCTTTCACCGGTGTTGGAAAGGCATGATAAACATTTGGTCATCGTTTAAATGTTTCTAAGAATAAATTTATATTATGTATGGGTAAGATAAATATTTATACCTGGTCTCTTTGTTTCTATATTACACCTGCATAAAGGTCAGCCAAAGGAAAAGTAAGTTCGTAATTGTGCCAGTTCAGGTTGCCTTCAATTAAATGGAATTTTTTGAACTTACCTTTATCCAGATACTTGTTTACCTGCGGAGAAACTGACTTCAGCAGAAATGGCTCGAAGTTAATTGTCCGGCTGGTATTGTCATTAAAAGTCATTTCTATTGAATAACCCGTTGTGTAATGCGCTTCTGTGATGCTGATCAGTTCAGGTTTAGCATTCTCTAACTGTTCCATAATCAATTCCTGTCTCTTTGTATTGGTTAAATATAACAATCCTTATAATGTATAACTATATAATATACAGTATCTATTTTGCAAAACAGGCTCTATTACATACTTTCTGTTTCTATTATGCTCAATATATTGCCCGCCGGATCTGTGAACCATGCAATATTCGGACCATTACCCCGCATTACTCCTTTATTATCGGTCTTAATTGTTCCAAAATCATACTGCAAAAAGGATACACCGCGCATCGAAAGTTCATCAATTGCTTCATCTATACTACTAACGGGAAAGTTAAGTATCGTGAATTCTGCAGGAACGTGGTTAGGCTTTGGGTAGACGATTACAACTGCGTCATTGGATACAGTAAGCTCCAGTATTCCCATTTCACCCTCTTTTACTTTCATACCCAGAGTTTTTGAGTAAAACTCCCTTGCGGTTGAAATATCATTTACTGAAAATCCGCTGAATGCCTTGTTTGGATCAAACATATTCCGCTCTCTTTCTGTAGTTTAATAAGTTAACATCTTAGAATACCAAAAGGGTTCTTCGCCAGTTGTTTATATTGAGTTTAACTGCCAAGTATATCTGCAACTAGTTTCGCAAACAGATCTGCTGCAGGCGGGCATTTACGGAGCCAAAGTGCCGGCTCAAACACCTCAAGCTCACCCAGCGATAGCTTCCCTGAGTTATCCCGCATAACATCAACCCTGGCATAAATGATACCGGGTTTAGCCTTTTCCACAACCATTTGGGCAAATTCAATTTCTTCTTCTGCTGGCAGGTGATCATGCACAGTTCCGCCAAAATTTTCCTGAACCCTGAAATCCTCTCCTTTGCCTTTTTTTAATATAGCGTGTGTGAAATTACCGCCAATTACCATGTATGAAACCTCGCCATCGCTTAAAATGCTCTTCTGATACTCCTGCACAAGCATTGATCTATCATTTATCAGTTCATTGTATATTGCTTCATGTTCAGCAATGTTATCCCTGTTCATTCTGTAGGTATGCCATGCGCCGCCGGATATTGCGGGTTTTAAAATGAACTCATCCCAATCCAGTGCATGGGTGATCTCCGTAAGCGAACGCTTATCGCCGGGTTCAATAAAAACGGTTGGGGGAATGTTAATGCCTGCATTTTCCAGTTCAAGCATGTAATGCTTATCGATGTTCCAGTTTATAACTTCAATCGGGTTGATGAATTTTGTAACTTTGCCAGCACCTTCAAGCCATGGCGCAAATTCATCATAGCGGTTAAAGTAGTCCCAGGGAGTCCTGAACAATACACAGCGTGTTTCTGCCCAGTTAAAGTCCGGGTCGTCCCAGTTGGTGCGAGTAACATTCAGTCCCTGTTTTTCCAGTTCTTCACGCAGCAGCCTGTCTTCTTCAAGAATGATTTCAGTAAACTCATCACCTGCATCGGCCTTCAGATATTTTGAGGATGTGAGCAGCGTTACATCAAATTTTGGCATTTAGTGTTTTTTTATATTTATATAATCCTATTATTAGCCCAATTATACCAATTGCTAAACAAACAATCACCCAGAGAAGAATATTGTACCCTGTAACACCCGCTCTGTAAATTGCGGTAAAGAGGAAGAGGGCAAGACCTGTAATTTCCCATATGCGCATGTTCTCCATTCTGTTTGGCTGCGGAATTACAGGAGTTTTATTTACAAGAACCCGCAGTTCATCCCAATCCCACAATACAAGCATAATATTTGCAATAAGCATTAAGCCTGTTATTACCGGGGTACCCTTGAAATCATACGAAAGAGTTATCACAAATACGTTAGCAACAATTGGCAGAAACATCAGCGCGCCAAGCTTAGCGTAACGCTGTGTCATAAGCAAAAGTCCGGCGATAATTTGACCCAGCCCCAGGAATTTCCACCATAAACCTGACTGGTACAGAGTTTCAAACATATGCCATGCGGAATTTATGGGTTCATTGATGCCATCAATAGTAGTGAAGCGTTTACCCTGAATTTTAACAACACTTGCAAACACAAACGCCGCGCCGATAAGGTAGCGGGTGTATATTACTAAAAGCTGAGGTAATATTTTAGATTTGAGATTATGCAAATATGAATACACAAATTATTTTCATTTTCAACATTATCTGTTTCTGCTCAATGAAGGGTCAATATTAATCCATTGGGTTGGACTGTAATCCAATGGTCTTTTGAATGCATTAGTTATGGCCACCGGATTAGGCAATGGAATACCTAAAGGACCGGGAGGAAATAGACCGCCATCATCTGCCGGGCTTCCCATGCAGCTTGCATCACCACTTCTTTCTACAAGCGGAATTGCTCCGGTTAGGCAACCAGCATTACTTGTACCGGGATGACATAATCCGAAATTATGACCCAGTTCATGCATTACGTCTTTAGCCTGATATTCCAGTCCGAATGGATCCGGTCCTAATATTGAAAGATGAGACATTACAACAACATCCCTGCCCGGAAAGTCGGCTTCTCCAAATGTTCCAATTGTTGAAATGATTTTTTCTGCAGCAACTACAAAATGAGTAAAAGGATTGAAGATCACAGGTATATGTCTAGGTCTGATGCCTGGCAGATCTGTACGGGCAATTCCAAAGTTTTCTGAAGGTATTACAAGTGTGCCTGTAGTGTTAGCAATTACTACCTGACCCGCGATCAAACCATTAATATCAGAATTTTCATCAGCAAGAATGAAGTTAAAACCCCTTCTCAGAAATACTGTTGTAATTCTTTCAATTGATCTTTTGGTTATTGCCCATTTAGGTGCCGTAAATCCGGAGAGTACTATTATATCTCTTTTCAGAGGATCTCCCATACGATTATCATCACGGGCTAGTCTTGATTCTTCAATATCTGTAATGCTGTCTCTGTCAAAATCTGCGGTGCTATCCAATGGTGAAGGGTCAGCAAATTTTGATAACTGTGTTCTGTAATGGAAAGTAATGTTTTTATTATTAATGTTTAGTGTTTGAATATATGATGTATCCTTGTTGATAAAAGGCAATTGTGCAACTTCGGAATTATCAGTCTCACCTGATAAAAATACTTTTACCCTTGCCCTGAATCTTTGAGTTTGACCGATAAACCAGTTGCCTGCATATCGGCTGGTTGCAACAGTTGATGAAGGAACTATTGTTACAGGGGTTGCCGGGGCTTTATCAAAGATAATATTATCATCTACAACCAAACTTACTTCTGAAAACTGTGTTTGTAAAGGAAGATCGATACTCTCAATTATTAAATCGATTTTCTGATTGTTGGCTGAATCAAGCCATCCATCCCCATCTGTATCTTTCAGTTCGCCTGCGATATTTTTCCACTGGTTACAGCCCTGCTGATCACAACCAATAAGTAAAACTATTATGGAAATCGAAATGAAAAATAAAATTGTTTTCATGATTTTTGGTTTTAATTTATGGTGAATACAGCTAATCGCAATTTATAAAAATATCGCTTAATATACCAATCTCCAAAATTTTTATCTATATAAAAGTACATATAAAAACTATATTTGGAGCTAAATCAATCTATACTCAATGCCTAAACCAAACAAACTAATTAACGAAAAATCGCCATACCTCATTCAGCATGCATATAATCCTGTGGAGTGGCACCCGTGGGGTGAAGAAGCCTTTCAAAAAGCAAGAGATGAAGATAAACCGATATTTCTATCCATAGGATACTCAACCTGCTACTGGTGCCATGTAATGGAGCGCGAAGTGTTCGAGAACGAACACATCGCAGGTGAAATGAATAAACTTTTTGTGAATATAAAAGTTGATAGGGAAGAGCGCCCTGATGTTGACCGCGTTTATATGTCAGCACTGCAGGCTATGACGGGCTCCGGCGGCTGGCCAATGTCAATGTTCCTGACCAACGACCTGAAGCCCTTTTACGGCGCGACATATGTGCCACCTACATCAAAATACGGTTTACCCGGCTTTGAGGACCTGATAAATCAGTTGGCAGTTGGATGGAAGACTCGCCGTGATGAAGTGAATGAATCAGGAGAAAATATTCTCAAACATATCCGCGAAGCTTCGCAGAATATGACATCAGCAGGTGAGCTGAATAAAGAAATGCTGCTCAAGGGAGCGCAGCAATTCAAAAATGGTTTTGATGAAGAGTATGGCGGATTCGGTGAGTCGCCCAAATTCCCAAGACCGCCCGGAATAAATTTTCTGCTGAGAGCATATTACAGGTTTGAGGATTCTGAATCGCTGCAAATGGTTATCCGCACACTGCTGCAAATGGCAAAAGGGGGAATGTATGACCATTTGGGCGGGGGATTCCACCGCTATTCGGTCGACCGTTACTGGCGTGTGCCGCATTTTGAAAAAATGCTGTATGACCAGGCGCAATTAGCCGTAAATTATCTGGAAGCGTACCAGATAACAGGTGATAAGTATTTTGGTGATATAACCCGTGATGTGCTTGCTTATGTAGGTAGAGTGATGACTGATGCAAATGGCGGATTTTATTCCGCCGAAGATGCTGAGTCAGTAATCGATCCGGCAGAGCCGCATGAAAAGGAAGAAGGCGCGTTTTATGTGTGGAGCAAAAGCGAAATTGATACATTACTGGGTGATGATGCCGAAATATTTAATTACTTCTATGGTGTGAATGCTCACGGCAATGCGCCGCAAGGCAGTGACCCGCACAGCGTGTTTGCCCAAAAGAATATTCTGTATAAAGCACATTCCATAAGTGAAACATCAAATAAGTTTGAGCGCTCAACAGATGAAATAAATAATCTGCTTGAGGAATCGAAAAAAATATTATTTAATGCCCGTGAAAAACGGCCGCTGCCGCATAAGGATGATAAGATACTTACGTCATGGAACGGTTTGATGATATCAGCATTTGCGAAAGCTTTCGGAGTATTTAATGAACCCACCCATCTTGAAAAGGCACAGAAAGCTGCTGATTTTATTCTGGAAAATTTATATAATTCGGCTGAAAAAAAATTGCTTCACCGCTGGCGCGATGGCGAATCAAAGATTGACGCCACACTTGAGGATTTTTCGTTCTTTTCGCAGGGATTAGTTGATCTGTATGAAGCATCATTTGATGAAAAGTATCTGAAACTTGCTGTTGAGCTAAGCGAGGTAATGATTAATGATTTTTACGATGAAGCTGAAGGCGGATTTTTTGATACATCAGGAAAGGATAAGAGCATTCTCGTTCGTACTAAGGAGGATTATGATTCCGCGGAACCAACCGGCAACGCTGTTGGCATTAATAACCTGCTAAGGCTTTCAGCCTTAACGGGCAATACTACATTGTACGATATGGCGTATAAGTCAGTGCTTGCATTCAGCGGTAAACTTGAAAAAATGCCGTATGCCATGCCGCAAATGCTCATTGCGCTTGATTCATTGCTATATAAGCCTAAGCAGATAATTATTGCAGGAAGCAGCAATGATGAAACGGCATACAGAATGATGCGTGAAGTATTAACCAGATTCATACCGGATAAAGTAATTGTAAAAATTGATCCGAAAGATGCGGCAAATAGCATTACATTTGCCTCGAAAGTTGTTCTGAGCTCAGAAGAAACTACTGCATATGTATGTGAAAATTTTGCATGCAGGCTTCCTGTTAAAAATGTAAAGGATCTATTGGAGCTGCTTGAAAATCAGACATAAATAACAAAAACGCTTTAAAAAAACGGGAGGTTCAGTGTATCCTATAATCTTTTTTGCTATTGCTGTTGTTTCCGCGTTAATTCGATTGTTTGTTTCACGAAAGAAATTATCCCGCACGGAAAAAGCCGGGGTTTTTCTTCTTTATCTTATAGTAATGAATATTGGAGTAGCAGGACTATATGCATTTATGGGACATGCGTTTTTACCAAACCAGGTAGCAGAGCAGATCGGGTGGCCAACAGGCAGCCCGTTCCAGTTTGAAATTGCTATTGCCAATCTTTCATATGGCTTACTTGGTTTTTTATGCATCTTCATCAGGGGAAAGTTCTGGATGGCTGTTGTTATTGGTAATTGTATTTTCTTATGGGGTGCTGCTTACGGTCATTTTGTACAGATGATGAAGGGGGATAAGTCACCATACAATACGGGTATTTTTCTGTACGCCGGTGATATTGTTATACCATTATTAATATTTATTTTAATGTTCTATTATTACCATTCGCAAAAAAAATGAAATCGAAATTAAGAACAATTGAAGAACCTTGAACTGAAAGTTAAATGCAATAGTCACAGGGCGGTTCTAAAAGTTGTGAAAAAGCTCAATGCTAAATATGAAGGGGTCTTAAAGCAGCGTGATGTATATTTTAATATTTCGCCGGGCAGATTGAAGTTAAGATCGATCAATAATTCAGTTCATCAATTAATATATTACAAACGTTCAAACCGTGCATCTGCTAAGTTCAGTAACTATTACATTTCTGAGATCACCCACCCGAACCAGGTGGAAAAAATTCTGAGTGAAATTTACGGCGTCAAAGCAACTGTTTCAAAAAACAGGAAATTGTATTTTTGGGAAAACGTAAGAATTCACCTGGATACAGTTAACAAGTTGGGGAAGTTCATTGAATTTGAAATAGTGTGCGGATCGAAATTGCAGGAAAAAGAATCCGCGGAAAAAATGAGATACCTTAAGAATATATTCAGTATTGAAAAAAAGAGTGTCTTAAGTTCCTCTTATTCAGATATGCTTTTCAGACGATAAATTGATGAGCCAGGTGACCATATTGAAAGTAATGTGGCGATTAATGAGCGGTTTTGAGTTTTGTAGTAGCGTGAATGTACTAACGCAAAATAGCTAGTTTGGTTATGGTATATGGGTGCTGTATGTAGCATATTGGTTAGGGGTGAGATATGAGAACTACAATAACAACATTTCTACTTTTTTTAGCAGTTATCATGTCCTGTGATGGTCCGGTTGATCCGGGCAGATCGGGTGATAAACTTGACGGTTATGTAACACATGCGGATTCAACTCTGTATTTTTCTGGGGGCTATTATTCAATATCAGTATATAATGCAGATAGTGTTAATCCTTTCAATCGTGTTCCGGTGAGAACGGATTCGCTGAATTTGAAACCAAGAGACTTAATATATGAGACCCAATACAGTATGGATGGGATTCCAACCGGAAGGTATTTTTTGGCGGCAACATGGTCAAGTTACCCCAAAGTACCAAACGAGGTTCCAATTGTATTAGGTACTCTTGGCTGTGATACAATTATAAACTGTTCAAACTATAAACTTCTTGAATATCCTAATTATGAAGGCCACTTCAGGAATATTACAGCATGGACTGATCCTGCAAAGAGATTGAATTAAGTTTTAGTTTAACGAAGTTATATAGGAAAGGCGGAAATTTATTTCCGCCTTTATTTGTATATCAGAATGCTATTTTTATTAAAGTGATACCCCGGATCCTTTACCCTTTTTCAACTATTCGTTAATAAGTTTTATTGTGAATTTAGACCCTTTGTTCAAATGCGAATGAAGTTCGATTTCAGCTCCAAGCAGATCGCAGAGCTTCTTAACAATTGAAAGACCCAGCCCGGTTGAATGTTCATTGCCGGTTGGTTGGGCGCTTAACCGTGCAAAATCAGTGTAAAGCTTCTCCTTATCGTCATCAGTAAAACCGGGTCCTTCATCTTCAATTTCAAAAACGGTAATATTTCCGTTGTTAAAACATCGCAAATATATCCGTGAACCGGGTGAGGAAAATTTAATAGAATTGGAAAGAAGGTTTTCGAGTACCTGGTAGAACAGATCCATATCAGTCCTGATACTCTTTTCACTGCAGCGGCATTCGGTAATTATTTCTATATCTTTTTTTACAGCCAGTATATTGGCATTTTTGATAAGTTTCGCTGAAAGTTCGGAAGAAACAAAAGAAGTAATGTTTAGCGAAATACTGCCGCTTTCAATAGCCTTGTAATCCAGAAGCCTGTTTATAAGATTCAGCATTCTGGCAGACTGGTGTTTAATGTTCTTTGCCATTTCATTCCTGAATTCATTGTCACTCTTTTCAGACTGCATGAGCCTGAGTGATGAAAGAATACTCTGAAGCGGATTCTTCAGGTCATGCGCCAGTATACTCAGCAGGTTGTTTTTTTCCTCGTGTATGATATTCAGCTCATCATTAAGAGCATGTACATCCCATAACGCTTTTTTCAGCTTCAGGTTATTTTCTTTTTCCTTTTGAACTTCTTTTCTTATTGCCTCAGCCTCATTTTCAATTTCAAACTGTTCTATCTTCAGCTGCATTTCACTTTCAAGATGAAACACATGTTCTTTGTACAGATCAGGGTAAAGTTCAATGATCTTATCCTTATCGCCGGTTTTTTCGTAAGTATCTATGATGTCTTTCATAGTTGCGAATTTTATAGTCCGGTCTCCTTTGCTGTTAACTACCTTTAGAGTGTTTTGGAAATATTCAAGTGCTTCATTATATTTGCCGCTTTTGAACATGATTTTTCCCATCTGTCTCAAACCAAGTGCTTCGAAATCATGGTAATTATTTTTGCTGCAGATCTCAATTTGTCTTAAAGATAATTTTTCCGCTTCCTCATAATTTCCTTCATCAAATTTGATATGAGATACAAAATGCAGAGCATTTGCCTCCGCAAACGGGTTGCAGGAAAGTTCAAGTGATTCAACAAAGTATTTTCTTGCCTCTGCGAAGTTGCCCAATTTGTAATAACATGCGCCAATTGACATTAGTGATGACTGCAAAGGTTCACTTGCGCCGCTTTGAACCGCGATATCAAGAGATTTCATGGTATATGTCAGGGCTTTTTCGTTAAGTTTGAGTTTAGTATAAAGTGACGCAATTCCCTGGTAAACCATATGCAGATTCTGCATGTTCCATGACTGAATACTTGCGTTTTCGGAAAGGTAAAAGAACTTAAGGGCTTCTTTAAAGTTATAATTTCGTGAATGATTCTCGGCTAATCCCCGCAGAATTTCAGCCTGTAATTCGGTTTCATTTTGCGCAAAATCAGTCTCAAGTGCATCCTGAAAATAAGCTATTGATTTGTTATAATCACACAGAATCAGGTAAGTTATTGCAATGTTGAACAGCGATTTTGCTCTGTACTCTTCATGCGAGATCATTTCCGACTTGTTCAGAGCTTTCTTAAAAATTTCAAGTGCTCTTCCGGGAGCACTCTGCCTGATCCGGGTGCCCTTTTCTATAAGAGTTAATAAATTATCCATAGTAATTC
>JABFSP010000416.1 GCA_013140565.1 Ignavibacteria bacterium | reverse complement strand
CATCGGTGCGAGCACGGGATATGAAGCAGGAAATTACGGCACAATTTTAAAAACCACCAACGGCGGATTAAACTGGGTAAGCCAGGTCTCGGGAACAACCGAAAACCTGAAATCAGTTTTTTTTCTGAATGCAAATACCGGATTCATTGCAGGCGGTTTTAATTCGTGGATAATCCTTAAAACTACCAATGGCGGTGTTAACTGGGTACTTTCAAATTTGGGTAATGGCGGCGGATTTAATGCGGTACATTTTGCTGATATAAACACAGGTATTGCATGCGGCTCAGGCAGTCTTTTGATGCGTACAACCAATGGCGGCGCGAACTGGAATTCAGTTTCAATTGCAGCGACATCTTTTCACAGTGTTTTTTTAAGCTCTGTAACAACCGGTTACATTGCCGCCGCAAACGGAAATGTTTATAAAACTATCAACGGCGGGCTGAACTGGGCTGCACAGACAACAGTTAACGTTAACCCGCTTTATGCTGTGAGTTTTATTGATAGTATTAACGGCTTTGCGGGCGGGTGGCAGGGTAAAATTGTTAAAACCACTAATGGCGGTATAAACTGGAATCTTTTAACAACAACAAATAATCAAACTATAAATAAAATATTTTCCCGTGATCTTAATAACGTATACGCTGCCGGCGATAATATGCGCTACCTTGCTAGCACAAACGGGGGCGCTAACTGGAGCGTTAGTATACTTCAGTCAGCTAACTACAATACTTTCAGAAGTATCTACTTCGTTGACGGAACTAAAGGGCTGCTTGCCGGCGATTATGGCACGCAATTAATGACCACCAACGGCGGTGTTAACTGGAGCGGACAATTTTCCGGAACTAACTCCAACGGCTTTAGTTTAAATTTTCCTTCGGCAAACACGGGTTACGCGGGTTTATATGTTGGCAGGATGCTGAAAACCACTAATGCGGGATTAAACTGGACTCTGTTAACGCCGCCTGTTTCTGCAAACATAGGCAATGTGGAATTTACCGACAATAACACAGGGTACTTCACAACTTATACCAGTGATGTTTACAAAACTACCGATGGCGGCACTAACTGGATAACCCTGAATACCGGCACAACGGAGCAGATTGTAAGTTTGGTTTTTGTGAACCAGAACACAGGTTTTGCAGCGTGTAACTCTAACGGAGTGATTGTAAAAACAACCAGTGCGGGCTCTACCTGGCAGATAATAAGTACAGGTTTTGCGGCTTCATCATACAGAAAGATCTATTTCAAGGATCCCAATAACGGTTATATATTAAATTATACATCTAACATTCTTGTCACAACTAATTCAGGGCTTAACTGGGCAGAGCAGGTAACCGGAACAGCGCAGCTTCCGCAGGATATCTTTTTTATCAACGCAAACACAGGATACATAGCCTGCGGTCAGGGAAACATTCTGAAAACCACCAATGCGGGAGTTAATTGGAGTATCGTAAATACTTCCGCGGGAAATTTCAGTTCATTATTTTTTGTGAATGCATTAACCGGCTACGGTGCAGGTTTATGGGACGGGCAGGCAAATTGTAAAAGAACTACCAACGGCGGCCTTAACTGGAGCAATATTGATATTGGTACAAATAACGCAGTTAACGATATGGTTTTCACTGATTCAGGCACAGGGTACATTCTTGGCGCGGGAGCCATGATACTGAAAACCACCAATGGGGGCGCAATTACAAACATTCAACCCGTAAGTAATAACATACCCGAAGGTTTTTCGCTTTCGCAGAACTATCCCAATCCGTTCAATCCAATGACAAATATCAAAATCGAAATGTCAAAAGGCGGTTTTACAAAACTTACAGTGTTTGATATTGCCGGCAAAGAAGTGAAAGTACTTGTGAATGAATACCTTGGTGCAGGAACATTTAAAATTGATTTTAATGCGTCGCAATACTCCAGCGGAATATATTTTTACACGATGACAACCGCGGAATATTCCGAGACCCGGAAAATGGTTCTCATTAAATAACGTGTCTTATATCCATCTTTAACTTAAATATTAGTATATAAACCGGAACATAACTAAGCAGCCATGAAAATTAAAACACTATTCATTCTAATTTGCAATCTGATAATTTCCAATTTGGCAATTGCGCAGAACATCACCAACACGCTTGGCACAAGCGGCGTGTTCACGCTGAAGGATAATTCAACAACATACCTGAGTTTAAGCCAGTCAACCGGATATCTTTCTCTTGACCGGAGCATTACAATACCTAATACCAGTGCCTCAAATCTTGGTGTAGTATTCAAAGGTTCAAACAGGTTCCTGCACAATTACGGTACTTTCAATACTTTTCTTGGCATAAATTCCGGCAACTTTACCATGACAGGACAGAGTAATTCCGCTTTAGGATTTGAAGCACTTTTTTCAAATACCACCGGCTCATATAATTCAGCATTCGGACATTTTTCACTTTCTTACAACAATACCGGCTATAGAAATTCTGCTTTCGGGTATCAATCACTTTATGCCAATACATGGGGTATATGGAATTCGGCTTTTGGTTATCAATCCCTTTATTCTAATATTGATGGCCATTACAATTCGGCGTTCGGATATCAATCATTGAATACCAACACTTCAGGGAATTATAATTCCGCCTTCGGTATGAATTCACTTAATTCCAATATCTCCGGTAACAGCAATTCCGCGTTCGGGTGGTATTCGCTATACAGTAACTCCGGCGGAAGCAGTAACTCTTCTTTTGGGAACCAATCCCTTTCTTCCAACATTTCAGGCTCTCAAAATACAGCAATTGGCTATAGTTCATTATTCCTTAATACTACCGGCTCGGGTAACACTGCTGTTGGTTACAACGCGATGCAGAACAATTCCATTGGGTTTCAAAATACTTCAGTTGGTCATCATTCATTGCAGAACAATACAGGCAACTATAATACAGCCCTTGGTTACAATTCGGGTTACACAATTACTACCGGCTACAACTTAACTTGTTTAGGTATTGATGCTGCGCCAAGCTCCCCGACAGCTGTTGACCAGGTAACCCTTGGCAATATTTTTGTTACATCGCTCCGCTGCAACGTGCAGACTATCACATCACTATCCGATGCGCGCGATAAAAAAAATATTTCTGAACTTTCGCTCGGACTCGATTTCATTACAAAGCTTCATCCGCGCCAGTTTAACTGGGATAAACGCGAGTGGTATGATGGTAATGTTTCAGATGGCAGTAAAATGAAGGAGGAACCAACTGCGGGATTCATAGCTCAGGAGCTTGATTCCGCACAAACCACAGCGGGCGCCGAATGGCTTAACCTTGTACTGAAAGATAACCCCGATAAATGGGAAGCAACATATGGGAATTTACTTCCCGTAATGGTTAAAGCTATACAGGAATTAAAAGCTGAAAAAGATAAAGAAATAGTGGAATTAAAATCAGAAAACGACGAATTAAAAAACGAAATTGAAGCATTAAAGAAAGTTAACGATAAGGTTGCAAAATTAGAACAACTTATAAATGAATTGACGGCAGTTAAGAACATTTCTTTGACAGAGAATAAATAATTTTTTAAAATTAAATACAGCAGCCATGAAACTTAAAATACTTTTCTTTTTAACATTTAACCTGGCAATATGCAATGTTCAGTATTCACAGGATATAATTAATATACTTGGCACAAACGGGTTATTCAAAATTAAAGATGCCTCAAATGATTTCCTGACGCTGAGTCAGTCTTCAGGAAATCTATCTTTGAACCGAAGCTTTTTGTTGCCAAATACAACCAACTCAGCCATTGGAATCATTTATAAAGGCCAGGAGAGGTTTATTCATAATTATCAGGCTCCGGGTACACATGGAATAAACACCTTCATAGGGATCAACTCCGGAAACTTCACTATGTACGGCAGTACAATACAGGCAAGCTACAATACAGGCATTGGTGTAAATAGTCTCGTATCACTTACTACGGGTTATTCAAACGTAGCGGTTGGGGTAAACTCGTTGTATTCCAATACCATCGGAAAAGATAATACCGCAGTCGGGAATTCTACGCTTTTTCTCACCACTACCGGCTATAGAAATTCAGCGTATGGGAGTTCTTCACTATACAACAATACTACAGGTTCATTTAATACAGCGCATGGGTACCAGTCGCTTTTCAGCAATACCATAGGGTGGACTAATTCAGCATTCGGGAACGGGTCGCTCTTTGCAAACACCACCGGAAGCTATAATTCAGCATTTGGAAGCTCGTCGCTGGCTAACAATACAACCGGGGAGTTTAATTCAGCATTCGGTGTTTCATCGCTGGTTAACAACACTACCGGCGTATTTAATTCATCATTCGGTCCCAACTCGCTTCGTTACAATACAACCGGAAGCTATAATTCAGCATTCGGGATGCAGTCGCTTGAATTCAACAGCACGGGTTACAATAATTCGGCATTCGGTTTGTATTCTCTGCATCATAACAATACTGGCGCCTATAACTCAGCATTCGGCGAAGGAGCGCTCACAAACAATACAACCGGAATGCGTAATTCAGCTTTCGGACGAAATGCACTCTTTAGTAACACTACCGGCAGCAACAATTCCGCAATTGGGTATGATGCTCAGGTGCCCAGCGGTACATCGGATAACCAGGTTCGTATAGGAAACACATTGGTAACATACGCCGGTGTTCAGGTGCCGTGGACTATCACCAGCGACAGAAGATGGAAATCGGATATCCAGAACTCAGGTTTAGGACTTGGATTTATTGCAAAACTAAGGCCTGTTTCATACTTCCGTAATAATGATGAAGGTAAAAAAACAGAGTATGGTTTCATAGCGCAGGAAGTTGAAGAAATGCTAAAAGAAGCAGGTATTGAAAACTCGGGAATGCTGACTGTGACTGATGAAGGTATGTATGAGCTCAGGTATAACGACCTGCTGGCGCCAATGGTAAAAGCTATACAGGAACTGAAAGCTGAGAATGATGAATTGAAAGAAAAACTTGCAAAGTTTGAAGAAATGCAGAATAAGCTTGTTAATGAGATTGAAATACTGAAATCAAAGAACAATGAAATAAGAGAAGTGAAATTAACCAGAAAATGAACATACCTTGATTTTTAAGTCCCCTCCTTAACAAGGAGGGGACTTAGGGGAGGTCTAATAAAACTATATGAAAACAAAAATATCTATACTATTAATCATCAATTTGCTAGTCTGCAATCAGCTTTTTGCGCAAAGCCAGATACTGTATAACCCGGGCTCAATAATAGATGTTGGCTCAGGCGCTGATGTTTGCGCGGATGATATAATCATTAATGGCACTTATTCGGGCTCCGGTACAATATGCACAGGTGCGCTGCCGGTGGGACTTTCATCATTCACTTCATCCGTTAACAAACGTGATGTGACCCTGATGTGGGTAACTGAGTGGGAGCTTAATAACAGCGGGTTTGATATTGAGCGCCGCGAGGTTATAAAGCCCGGCGAAACATCCGTTTGGCAAAAGATAGCTTTTACCCCCGGGCACGGTACCTCAAATGTTTCAAACGGGTATCTATATAAAAATGAAAAATTGAAAGCAGGCAATTACCAATACCGACTGAAGCAAATTGATTTCAACGGTAATTACGAATATTTTTCTTTAGAGTCAGATGTATCTATAAATCCGCCGGGGAATTTTGAAATGAGCCAGAACTATCCGAATCCATCAAACCCGAATTCAAAAATAAATTTTGAAATGCCCGTTAACGGCAAGGTGACAATAAAGGTATATGATATCATAGGCAGGGAAGTAATTACGCTGCTTGATGAAACCAGGGAAGCTGATTATTATACCATTGAGTTTAACGGCACAAATGTTGCCAGCGGAGTGTATTTCTACCGTATTTTAGCCGAAGGCGAAGGGAAAAGTTTTACCAAGACACTAAAGATGATATTGGTAAAATAGCAAATTGCAAAAATTATATATTGAAATATGAATTTGGTTGTCGGTCTGTTTAACAATATTTTCTAAACTTTTAAACATTAACATTTTGAAAAAGAAAAATTTATTTATCTATGTTTCAATTCTTTTTTTTATTTATTCAGTTTCGGTGTTTGGTCAGGTTACACAGGATTGGGTATCAAGATATAACGGACCGGGAAGTGATATGGATTGGGCATTTTCAGTCACCGTGGATGGTTCAGGGAATGTGTATGTAACAGGTGTATCAAGAAGCGGAACATCTTCTGAAAACGGTGACTATGCCACAATAAAATACAATTCCGCAGGCGTCCAGCAGTGGGTATCAAGATATAACGGACCCGGAAATAATACTGATTGGGCACGTTCAATCGCAGTTGACGGTTCGGGGAATGTGTATGTGACAGGTTATAGTTATGGAAACGGAACAAATAAGGACTTTGCCACAATAAAATACAATTCCGCAGGTGTTGAACAGTGGGTTCAAAGATATAACGGACCTGCAAATGATCTGGATGAAGCATATTCACTTGCAGTAGATGGCTCGGGTAATGTGTATGTAACAGGTTATAGTTGGGGAAGCGGAACAGAATGGGATTGTGCCACGATAAAATACAATTCCTCGGGCGCCCAGCAGTGGGTTCAGGGATATAACGGACCTGCAAATGGCGGCGATTATGCATATTCAATCGCTGTAGATGCATCGGGTGATGTGTATGTAGCCGGAGGGAGTATAGGAAGCGGAACACAGGAAGACTATGCCATAATAAAATACAATTCCGCGGGGGTTGAACAGTGGGTTCAAAGATATAACGGCCCGGCAAACGGCAGGGATGAAGCATATTCAATAGCAGTTGATGGTTCAGGAAATGTGTATGTGACAGGTTATAGTATTGGAAACGGAATACTTGAAGACTATGCCACAATAAAATATAATTCCGCGGGGGTTGAAGAGTGGGTTCAAAGATATAACGGACCGGGAAATGAATTGGATTGGGCATATTCAATAGCAGTGGATGCCTCAGGTAATGTGTATGTGACAGGTCAAAGTTTAGGAAGCGGATCAAATGATGACTATGCCACGATAAAATATAATTCCGCCGGGGCTGAAGAGTGGGTTCAAAGATATAACGGACCGGGAAATAGTATTGACCGGGCATATTCAATAGCAGTGGATGCCTCAAGTAATGTGTATGTGACAGGACGGAGTTTTGGAAGCGGAACAGGAAGAGACTATGCCACAATAAAATACAATACCGCAGGTGTTGAAGAGTGGATTCAAATATATAACGGACAGGGAGGCAGCTATGATGATGAGGCATTTTCAATAGCCGTTGACGGCTCAGGGAGTGTGTATGTAACCGGAGGGAGTGTTGGAAACATTATAACAATTGACTATGCTACAATAAAATATTCGCAGCCCATTGCCATTCAGCCAATTTCAACAGAAATACCAAAGGACTTTTCTTTATCACAGAATTATCCTAATCCGTTTAATCCTGGGACGAAGATAAGGTTTACATTACCGAAGAGTTCATTTGCAAAGCTTGTCATTTATGACGCTCTTGGCAGTGAAGTGGCAACCATAGTCAACGAACAGCTTAATGCAGGAACTTATGAAGCGGATTGGTCAGCCGATAAATTTACAAGCGGAATATATTTTTACCGGCTCACAACAGAGAGCTATTCGCAGACAATGAAGATGATTTTGATTAAATAATTGTGTTATTTAATCACCTTGTCTCTAAGGTTGATTAAATAACGCAGTTATTTATGTCCGAAGGACTCCTTTGGAGAAACCTTGTTTTTAAGGTTGATAAAATAGCGAAGCTATTTTTTGAAACCCGGCTTTGACGGGTTGGTGAAACAGCATAAATTATAAAGTAAAATAATTCAAAAAAAAATTAATAATCATGAAGAAGAATATTAAATACCTGTTTTTATTTTTAATGTTACTTGCGGTAACCGGATCTGTAAACGCATATAGTACGCTGAAATATACAATTGATCCGCATGACTCACTGCTATTTGACGGCGGTGTTATTTCGGGGTTTGATAAAACTTTACAGCCGCTATCAAAAAAATGTTATGTGAAAGTGAGAGGCGGAAAGGGTATAGTGACCGGAGAGGTGATGGAAAAAGAAATAGTTCCTGCCTGCGGCGGGGATGAAACTCTTTGGGTTGCAAAAATTAAAGTACTTAAGATCGGGGATATTCTGGTTGAGGGAACTACAGTTCTTACAACACCAGACAGTTGGATTGGATTAGGCATATATTTATCTACCGATGAAATGGCAGATTTTCCCTCCACATCAATTATTGTAGGAGAATCTTCTGAAATTAAGGTTCCAAGAATTCAGGATCTTTGCAAACGCCTGGAGGTTCAACCCACTATACCTGTAATAAAAGGAGTTGTAACTTATGAAAGTGAAACAAAAGATGAAGAAGAATTAACCCCTCTTACAAAGATCACAACAAAAGGAAAACGCTCTTCAGCTAAACATAAAAAGACCCGTTACTCACACGAAGTGAAATTTACCGGGAGCGATACCGTTGATGTTATCAGGGTATATAAAGGCGCTGTTGAAGTTACAATGGAAAATTTAGATATTGACGAGGGAGATGTAACAAAAAAAATGGAGAAACTGGGTGAGGATATGCAATCAGGAAAACTAAGCGCTGAGGAAATGCAGGCTATATTGACTGAATATCAGAACTTCGGACAAATGGTAAACGAACTTGTGACGCCGTTGAATGTTGATGAAGGCTTTAAATGCACCGTAACAAAAAATTCAAGGGTTGTTGAGCCGCTTGGAGCGGGTGATGAGGATAAGTAAAAAGTAGTTTAGGGAGATAAAAAAAGGAGCTTTAATTAGCTCCTTTTTTATTTTCCTTTGATATTTCCTTAGCTTTTTTTAAGAGCCACTCCCTGCCAGAATATGATCTTTCCCCGTCTATTTTTTCAGCTAAAAGCTTTAATGAAGCTTTATTATTATTCAGAACACTAAGAATGATCTTTTTATAATTTTTAACAAATGACTCAGCGGAAGATCTATGAGAGGCCGGCATATTCCTGCTTTTTTTCAGCTGGTACATAAATGTTTCCGCCAGGCTTAATGCTTCTTCATGAAAGTTAAGCTCGAAATAAAGCATAAAACGAAGTATCTTTATATCATAAAAATGTACATCTTTATCCATTACAAATTTATCTGATTTAAAGAATGAAAGCTTATCCATTGATTCTGAATACCTGCCTTTATGGAATAATATCAACGCTTCGTAATATTTGCCAACCGATTCATTTCCCTTTTCCAGGATCTGCGGGAGATATTTATTAAGCACATATTCGCACCACCCGAGGTCATGGGTATTTATACCCGATAGAATAAAATTCCTGAAAAAAGCGAAAAATATTTTAATTCTGCCGGTTGCAAAATATACCCGCTCTATCTCTTTATAAATGATCTTCTTTTCGTTTAAATAGTATATTCTTTCATCACCTTTCACAAGCTTGAGTGTGTACGAAAGGAAATCAAGCAGGTAGATATAACCGATGTAAATATCTTTTGTGTCATTTATCAGCGGGTTATCAAAAACATAATTCTTTATTTCCGAGTAATGTTTTTTATCTTTGGCGGAGTTAAGCATTACCATGCTGATATAATGGGAGATAATTTCCTTATTCTTAATATCTGAGCCCTTAACCTGTTCCAGCAGCACGGTAAGATCCAGCGCTGTCTCAAGATGATATGCCACATTTGTTCTGCTGTCTTTTTCTGTGGTGATAAAAGTTTTCTGCCTGAATACCCGTGCTGCTTTATAAAGGAAATTTATCAGGTGGTACTCCATCGATAGATCTGTATGTATATCCCACATTCTATATTTATCGGTATCAAGAAAATAATCTCCGTATTCTTCTTCTATCAGTATCTGCTGCTGAATATCTTCTACTTCAAACAGGTTGAATTTCTTCTTCTTCTGTATCCTATTGTATTCCGAAAGAAATAAAGCATGGAGTTTTCTTTTTCTTAATCCCCGCAGCAGGTTTTGCTCTCTGTAGGGATTGCAGTTTAACCGGATAAATTCTTCTGCCAGCGCTATTAAATTAGAGACCAGCCTGTTCATAAGATCTTTGCTGAATTTCTTCCCCGGGTATATCTTTGCAAACAGCTTTTCGCGTGTAAATTCTGCGCCGGCGAACTTCGGATAGAATTTTTTTATTTCCCCGTACAGCAAAACGGTTTGCCTGCTTGTGTTGAAACAAGGAGAATTTACCAGCCTGCCAAAAGACCTCAATTCAGGCTTTGTAAATGTGCACAAAATTTTTACCAGTTGAGAATCTTTCAAAAAACCATTCATTTTTACACTCCCGTTTTCTTTAAATTCAG
>JABFSP010000391.1 GCA_013140565.1 Ignavibacteria bacterium | reverse complement strand
AGAGGTCATTACAAGAGACTCTGCGGTTATGGGAAAAAAATGACGTCAGGCAAACTTCCAGGCAGTTAGGACTGCTGTAAGTCAGGTCCATGACGCCTACAAAACTGGAATCTTTTCTGAAAATCTATTTCTTTCCTTTTAGATGAGAAAGCTTAGCTATATATAGTGGATTTGTTCCGCAGCAGCCGCCAATTAATCTTACGCCCATAGATTTCCATTTCTGTGCGTACTTCAGGTATTCATCCGGAGTTACAGTACGTTTCATGGGATCGTTTTCTTTATGTTTCGGGTCAGCTTTGTAATTTGGGTCGCCTATATTTGCGTAAACTCCTAAAGGAATCTCAGTCAGTGTTTTTAAATGTGCTATAACCGGTTCAACCATATGCGGGTGAATGCAGTTTATACATAAAACATCAGGGGTATATTTATTGATAATGCTTACAGCTTCGCTGATCGGTTCTCCCGAGAACAGCTCTTTATCATTCCGTGGTGTTATGCTTAGAATTGAATCAAGTCCGAATTTATGTATCTGGTTAAGCACTGCAGAAATTTCCCTGATGCTGGTCAGAGTTTCAGCAATAAAAATGTCAACACCGGCATCGGCAAGATTTTTCATATGTTCATAGTGCTCAGTGCAAAGTGTATCTGTATCGGGCGTCAGGTCGGGGCGGTAGCTATCTTCAAGAGGAGCAACACATCCCGCGACAATTACTTCATTTTCTTCGGCGGCAATCATCACGGCATCTTTTGCCAGATCAACAGCATCAGCGGTGAAATGCCTTGCAGTTTCAGCATAGTCATATTCTATATAATGATATTCAGCTTTCTCATAAGTTCTTCGCTGTGTGCGGAAGGTATTAGTAGTAATAATATCAGCACCGGTATCGATATTATCGATATGGATATGGCGAACGGTATCAGGTTTATCAATCAGCGACTGTGCGCTCCATAACGGAAGCTTAACGCTCACTCCCCTAGTCTGAAGTTCAGTACCCATTGCGCTATCAAGTATGATAGTTCTGCCAGTTGCGAGAAGTTCTTTTAGTGCGCCCATGATAATATTTTTAATTGGGACTAAAGTCCCGTTTTTGGGGAATCTTTAACCCCCGCTCTAAAGTGCGGGGCTAATAAATATTTTTTAATTCAGCTCCGTTAGGAGCTGTATGTTTGTAGAATCAGAACAAAAAACGATTTGAGCTCCTTAGGAGCGGAATGTTAAAAATGCAGTTAAAAGCATTATTTAACCAAATTGACTAAATCAACTAAAACCGGAGCGAAAGCTTTTTCTGCTTTTGCCCTGTTCTTATTTTTTTCTTCCGGTGAAATTTCAGCAAGCCTATCTGCAACAAGCTCACGGGTTAGCATACAAAATGCCGCGCATTTCATTCCGGCATGAACCATTGCGATATTTTCGGGAACCAGTGAGTACCCCAGAATATCAGCGCCTATTTCGCGGTAAAACCTGCATTCAGCTTCTGTTTCAGTTTCTGGTCCGGTTACACCTAAATATACCGAAGGATAATGCTCAAATTTCTTTTCTCTCAAAAAAGCAGCAATATTATTAAACCATTTTTCATCGTAAGGATTACTCATATCAGGGAACCTTGTGCCCAATGAATCATCATTTTCACCAATTAAAGGGTTGTCACCCATTAAATTAATGTGGTCATATACCAGGGCTACTCCACCTGTTTTAAAACGAGGATTCAGAAATCCGGCTTCATCAACTACTATTACATTCTTCACGCCAAGCTCATTCAGCACATATACAGGGTGAGCGGTTTCGCGCATTTTGTAGCCACTATAAAAATTCAGGTGACCGTTGAGTATATAAAAATTCTTTTTACCGTTTTTGGTTTGTGCGAAAATGAATTCCCCTGAGCTGTCTTCATCAGCATTAAATGCCGGCGGAATATCAGAATACTTAATTTTTTTTATAACTTTATAATCTTTCAGGAATGAAGGATCTTTATAAGTAATAACGGCAAAACTAACATTCCCTTTAAACGGTGAGTTTGACTTTATGAAATCTGCGGATAGTTTAATTTGTTTTTTCTGTTCTGTCATTAAATAAATATTATACTGTAAAATTTAATTAAACGAAAGCATTTCAATTGTTCTTCGGGTCAGCAGAGTCATTTTGGGTTCAGCCTCGGCGGCTGATTCCAGAATTTCTGCAAGCACTGCGGGCTTTAATGTATCCGGCAGTCCCATATCAGTAATAATAGATAAACCCAAAGTTTTAATGCCTAGATTTGTTGCGACCGTTGCCTCGGGAATGGTTGACATTCCAACGGCATCTGCTCCGAACTTCCTGACCATCGCATACTCAGCTTTTGTTTCAAGCACGGGTCCGTGCAGTGAAAGATAAACACCTTTACGGACACTTATTTCATTCATCAATGCTGCTTTTTCAGCAAGCGCTATCAGGGCTTTATCATATAGAGGCTTATTGTAGCTATTAAACCTGAAATTCTTAAGCGGAGTATCATAATGAAAATTAATATGGTCACGCATTATCATCAGGTCAGCTTTTTTATATATGGGATTTAGTCCACCACATGCATTTGAAACAATTAAAGCCTTAACCCCCATAGCCTTCATAATCTGCACAGGGTAAGTAATTTCTTCGTGGGAATAATTTTCGTAATAATGGAACCTTCCCTGCATCACAACGGCATTCTTGCCGCTTATCTCGCCGAGTATCAGATTTCCATGATGTGATTCAACTGTAGAAACAGGAAAATGCGGAATTTCTTTATAATCGATCCTGTGATGTATGTTTATATCTTTAACCAGGCCGCCCAGACCTGTACCGAGTATTATTCCAATATCAGCCTTATATCCGCCTGTATGATTTTGCAGGAAATCATGTGTAGTAATTATATGGTCATCTGTTCTTAAAACTTTTCTCAATTATATATCAGCGTATTAGTGAAAATTGTTTTTGGGACTAGAGTCCCTGTTTGGTGAGGTTGCAAAATACCCCGCTCTAAAGAGCGGGGTTATTTTATAGACATAATTAACTTAATTTCTATTTACTACTTTGGTCATCAAGACCCATATTTAAGCTGCCAAGATTGAGTCCAAATGTATTTGTTGACTGTTCCTCTTTAACCGGTTCATGAACACTTACCTGTTCCATTGAAGCGATATTGTTTTCAAGCTTGAATATCTTGCGGTTACGCTGGTATTCTTCTATGGAATTGAGTTTTTCAGCAAGGTAATTTTTTATATCATCAATAATAGCTTCATTTTTATTTTTCAGTTCTTCAAGCTCCTGCCTTAAATTCAGGAATTCTTCATGCGCCTGCACCTTGGTTTTGCTGGAAAGTATTTCAGCTTCCTTGATAATCAGCTCAGCCCGTTTTTTGGCGTTATCCAGAATATCCTCAGCCATATCCTGTGATTTCACAATAGCTTTCTGGAAAGTCTTTTCATTTTCACGGTAAACACTTATCTCAGTTATAAGCTCCTCTTTTTCTTCCTGAAGCTTCATTACCTGCTCCCTTGTCATTTCAAATTCCCTGAACAGGTTCTCGAATGTATTGCCAACAGTATCCAGATATGCTTCAACTTCACTGACATCGTATCCTCTCATGGATTTTTTGAATTCCTGCTTTTTGATGTCGATTGCTGATAGTCTCATTTTTTTATTCCCTTATGTTATATGTTGTTGCTGATAGTTTTAAATTTGAATGTTTTATCACAGACTGGAATGTCAATGCTACAGAAGCAATTAACGATTACCGAAAATGGCGGAGCCGATGCGAAGCATATTAGAACCCTCTTCTATTGCGATATCGTAGTCAGAGGTCATTCCCATGGATAGATACTTCATATCAACTCCGGAAATGCTGTGACCCTTAATTTCTTCAAAAAGCTCCTTTAGCTGCCTGAAGTTACCTCTTACAATTTCGCGCTCTATGGGATCTTTTTCATTTTCCATCATCTTTCCCACTGTCATTAAACCTTTAATCTTAATATTTTCAAACTGCGAAATTTCCTTCACAAGCTTCAATGCATATTTGGGGTCACACCCAGATTTCTGGTCTTCACCGGAAGTATTTACCTGTATCAAACATTTTATTTTCTTATCAGCCTTTGCGGCTTCTGTTTGAATCTTTCGTGCAAGTTTCAAACTATCGAGTGAATGAACAAGAAACACAAACGGAACTATGAACTTCACCTTATTAGTCTGCAGTTGTCCAATTAAATTCCAATGCATTATCCTGTCGCGGAATTCAGGTTCCTTATCCACCAATTCCTGCACACGGTTTTCCCCGAAATCGAGCTGGTTGTAATCCAGCGCTGAGGCAATTGCGTCTGCCGGGAAAGTTTTGCTGACAGCAATAAGATAAATATCTTTAGGATCACGTTCACATTGAGCGCATACCCTTGTTATCTTCTGTTTTATCTTTAACAGATTATTTTCAATATAGTCGTATTGCCCTGCCAAAAATTTCGGTTATATTTTCAGAATTCATGTAAAAATATCATTTACACAGGCAATATTCAAGATAAATAGTAATTTGCGGAATAAATTAGAAATTTACGCTGTATGTTAAATCTTGATTAAATTCGTTGTAACACAGGATAAATATGCGTATTATTACGCCCAATATCACCAAAATTTATGAATAGAGTATTACCAATTATTGTAATTCTGTTTACAATTACAGCCTTCTCACAGGAAAATTTTCTGCCGCACTACCCAACTGCTTTGGAATTGCAGCAGATGGAATATTTGCGGAATAATCCAATACCTCCGGTATTGATGGATCCTAATCCCCCGCCGGGTCCCGTAAGGACCATGGCTGAATGGGAAGAACTTCAGGCATTACAGATAACATGGACAGCGCAGCTGCCTATCCTCAGACAGATTGTTGATTTCGCACAGGATGAATGTATTGTTTATATAATATGCAGTGATTCAAACAGCGTAAAGACTTATTTGACAAATGGGGGCGTTCCTCTGACAAATTTAAAATTCCTTATAACTTCTTTTAACAGTATCTGGTGCAGAGACTACGGTCCATGGACTGTTTATTCACAGAACATTGATACTCTAAGAATAATAGACTGGAAATATAACCGTACAACAAGGCCGCAGGATGATGCGACACCTGTATTTATTGCAAATACAATGGGAGTACCTATTCACCAGACACTTATCGCGCCAAATGACCTTGTAAACACAGGCGGAAATTTTATGACAGATGGACACGGCACTGCATTTGCATCAGAACTGATTCTTTCTGAAAACGCGCCGGGGAATCCATATGGTGTTTCCGCCAAGTCAGAAAGCCAGATAAACCAGATAATGAATTCATACATGGGTATAAGCAGATATATCAAAATGGATATACTGCCATATGATGTAATTCACCATATTGATATGCACATTAAACTGCTTGATGAAGAAACACTGCTGGTAGGACAATATCCCGCCGGAATTGCAGACGGTCCGCAAATAGAATTAAATTTGCAGTACATATTGAATAATTTTCAGACGTGTTTTGGCAAGCCGTATAAAGTTGTAAGAATCGCAATGCCGCCCGGACCCAACGGACAGTATCCAAACACCGGCGGTGATTACAGAACTTACACTAATTCAGTATTTGTAAATAAAACAGTAATTGTACCAACTTACGCGCCGCAATATGATACAACTGCATTGCGTATTTATAGAGAGAATCTGCCTGGTTACAGAATAGTTGGAATTGACTGCAATTCAATTATTCCATCACTCGGAGCAATTCACTGTATAACAAAAGAAATTGGCGTCAGCGAACCGGTGTTTATTTCACACTCAGCACTTCGTAACACAAACAATACTTCACAACCATATGAAGTTAAGGCTTATGTTAAGTCAAAGAGCGGGATATCCTCAGCAAGGATGTACTGGACGCTTGATACGACAAACGGATTCACTCAAGTGAATATGACAAATATTGCTGATACATTCAGGGCAAGCATTCCGGCACAGCCGCTTAATACCAGAATTTACTACTATATATCGGCGACATCAGTAAGCGGAAGAACAATTTCAAAACCGCTTCCTGCTCCGTCAGCAAATTTCAGGTTTCAGGTCACAAACACCGTTGGAATTGAACCTGTTGCTGCAGGAGTACCGAATAAATTTTCATTGCACCAAAATTATCCCAATCCATTTAACCCGGTAACAAAAATAAAATTTGATATTGCGAAAAATTCAAATGTTAAGCTAATAGTTTACGATGTAACAGGCAGAGAAGTATTGAAAATAACAGACGCATACATGACAGCGGGTTCATACAGCTACCAGTGGAATGCTTCAGGGTTTGCAAGCGGAATCTATTTTTATAAACTGCAGGCAGAGGAATATTCTGAAATAAAGAAAATGATACTTGTAAAGTAATTAATAAAATTTTTAAAATAATAATTCATTAATCTAAATTAATCACAATTGAAAAAAGCATTCTTCATTCTTTTCTTACTTTATACTGCAAACTTGTTCGCGCAGTATACAGAGCAGCAAAGCATTGCAATTCAGCCGCCGTTCCTGAATGTAACACCAAACGGCTCACAAAGTTCGGTGGTAATTACCAACGGATTTGATAACATATTCCTTGGTACTGATTTCGGCGAACCGTATATAGCAACAAATCCAAGGGATCCGTTAAACAGCATTTGCGCGTTTAACATTAATAATCTGTATTACACTCTTGATGGATATAACTGGACTAAGAACAATCCCACATTTACAGGCTTTACGGTAATCGGAGATCCGGTTATGGCATATGACAGTTTGGGTACATGTTACTACGCTCAATTATATCAAAACGGGGCTACATACGGCATCACAGTAATTAAATCAACAAATAAAGGTGTAAGCTGGGTTAATCCTTCAAGTGTTTACAGCACAACCGTTGGACTTTCAGATAAAGAATGGATCACAGCTGACCAGACTGCAGGACCGTATAGCAATTATGTTTATGTAGGCTGGAGACAATTTGGTGCAACCGGTATGCGTTTTTCAAGAAGCACAGATCTGGGCACAACATGGTCAGCCCCGCAGACTTTCCAGGGCGGACAGGGAGCATATGTCACAGTCGGACCAAACGGCAATGTTCAGGGCGGCAGTGTTTATTTTGCAGCTACATCCGGCGGAGGAATGTATATTAACCGTTCAACTGATGGCGGAGCAACATTTTCGCCGCAGGTAATTGCAGCGGTCATTAATCCTCCGGGTATTACATGCGCCGGCAGATACACCGTTAAGAACTGTATCAGGAATAATGAATTCCCCAGAATGGCTGCTGATAACAGTTTTACTTCTACAAGGGGTAATGTTTATGCTGTTTTTGCAGCAAACCCAACCGGACCTGATAACGCTGATATTTTTATCATTAAATCTACAGATTATGGTATTACATGGACCTCGCCGCAGAGAGTAAATGATGACGCCACAACTACAGACCAGTGGCTTCCGTCAGTTTCAGTTGATAACAAAACAGGAAAAGTTTTTATATGCTGGTATGATTCAAGAATTGATGCAGCAAGCAACATTCAGACAAGACTGTACGCCGCGGTATCAACAAACGGCGGAACAAGTTTCCAGACTAATGAAAATGTTTCGGACGTGAGTTTTAATCCCAATTCTATGGCAGTGGGTCAGCCGGGCGGTGAAAATTATATCGGCGACTATATAGGTAACTCCGCAATAGGCAGCACAAGCTACAACGTGTGGATGGACGGAAGAAATAACAATCTGGGTAGTTACGTGGCATATTACCCTGATTACGCGATGACTGTTAATCCTCCTGCAAGAAGCATTGTTAACGGTGACAGCACAACATATTCTGTTGTAATCCCCGCGATCAAGGGCGCATTTGGTGAACGCGTAAAATTTACTGCTACACTTGATACACTGCCAACTACCGGAACATTACAGATAAGTTTTGCAAACGGCAAAGATACAATTTCAACATTCCCTGATTCAGTAACATTAAAAATTAAAGCCGTTGGAAGCGTAACATCAAGAAGATACAGAGTAAACATAAAAGGCAGAACATCACTTACAAATACCGCGATACACATCAGGACAGTTGACCTGCTTGTAAACTCATCACAGCTTACAATTGGAACTAACAGGAACGGGATATGTGATTTCAAAGTTAACGGCGTTCAGTATAATACACTGCAGAACCTTATCTTCCCTAACGGTTCAAACGTTACTGTACAGGCTATAAGTCCTAAAACAGTTGGCTTTAACAGGTATGTATATGTAAACTGGTCTGATAACGGTGATACTACCCACCAGATCACTTTGAACAGCAATACTACATTAACCGCAAACTACAAATTGCAGTGCAGGCTTGCGGTAAACTCTCAGGTTGGCAATACTTTTGGTGATGGTTATATTGACTCAGGAACTACAGCAACTTTCGGTGTTTTATACAAACATGTACTTTTTAACGGCACATGGTACGTATTCCGTGGATGGAATGGTTCAGGCAACGGTTCATACAACAGTGCTGATAGTACCGGCAATGACAGTTCAGTTACGGTTACTATGAATAATCCGATAGTCCAGACGGCCAGATGGACTGTAATGATAGGTATCCAGAACATAAGTACGGAAATGCCGAAGGAGTATAAATTGTACCAGAACTTCCCGAATCCGTTTAACCCAACTACTAATATCAATTTTGATATTATCAAAAGCGGCAATGTAAGGATAATTGTATATGACCTGCTTGGCAGAGAGGTTGAAACGCTTGTTAACCAGGATATGTCACCCGGCAGATACAAGTATGATTTTAACGCGGTAAATTACGCGAGCGGAATGTACATATACAAAATTGTTACCCATGATTTTGTTGATGTAAAGAAGATGTTGATTGTCAAATAATTTATTATTTGATTTGAAATCCCGCCTAAACGGACTGATTGTGAAGCAATTTTTATCCCGCCAAGGCGGGACTGCGAAAATGTCCAAAGACATTTTCTTGAAAGCAAAAAATTAATGACTGAGGCAGCTGAAATAGCTGCCTCTTTTTTATATTTCAATTTAATATTTAGGAAGATATTTTCGTAAACTAATATAAATTCATAATTAACAAAGGGGTAATAATTTTTATGCAGGATACAAAATCTTGGCTGGAAAAAATTGGAAAAACAATTGACGCAAAGGATGCAAAAGGATTCAGTGAGTTTTGCACTGAAAGCGGTGAGTTCAGGTTTGGCAATGCGGAATCAGTTGTTGGCAGAAAGAACATTGAAGACTATGTTGCTGCATTTTTTGGTATGATCGGCTCGAGCGCACACGAAGTATTAAATTGCTGGGATAACGGTAAAGAAATAGTGTGGGAAGGTAAAGTTGTTTATACAAGGCTGGATGGGAAAGTTGTTCCGGTTAACTTTACGAATATATTTTACATGGATGGCGATTTGATAAAGAGGTATTTGATATTTATTGATAATACTCCGCTGTTTACATAGTGTGTTGTTGGTGAAACTTCCTCTGCTAAATCAGGTTAAGTCAGGAAACACCAACAACAAGGTGAAGCAGGAAATGCGGAGAGAATATAGATTAACTTTCCCAAACCGGAGTTTGGGAAAGAGAAAATAGAAAAAATAAACCTGTCTGGATTTTATATCCAGACAGGTTTTGTGTTTAATGCAAATAGCTGTTCTATTTACGAGATCCTTCGTCCCGCTCAAGCGGGACGAAGGAATAAGAAACTACTTCCTTGGCGGTGGAGTGTGGAGTGCAACTTTGTTGCCTTCGGTATCAAGGAATATTGCGAAATCGCCGATCTCCGGAGTAATCGGGGATCTAGGAACAACAACATTTCCGCCCGCTTTGCCGATTCTGGCAATGACTTCATCAATGATCCCGTCAGCATTCAGGTAAACCATTGCGCCTTTATCGCTGGGCACATAACCATCCCCGTGAACGATTGCGCCGCTTACGCCCTGCTGGTCACCCGGGAAAAAACCCATACGGTATGGACCCATCATCTGGTCATCCATTTTAACTTCGAAAATTGCTTCATAAAATTTTTTTGCCCTGTCAAAATCTGTAACGGGCAATTCAAACCAGTTTATTGTGTTTCTCATTGTAAGTAAAACCTTTCTATGGATGATTGTTAATTATATTACAAATCTAAGTTATCTAAGGGTAACTCACTTCTTTATTCTTGCTAATTTATGTTCGAAGGAGCTGTAACCGTTCCGCATTGCATCCGGTGACATACCATACTTCTGTTTGAACAGCCAGCTAAATGAGCTTAAGCTCTGGAAACCGACCTCAAAACAAACATCCGTAATAGGCATGTCCGTTTTTATGATAAGTCTGGATGCTTTTGCCAGCCGTTTATAAGTAATATATTG
>JABFSP010000163.1 GCA_013140565.1 Ignavibacteria bacterium | reverse complement strand
TTACAGTTTCAAAAGCAATTACAATAGAGTTTAAATAAAGAGTATAAAAATCATATGTCAGATTTCCAGCCAATCATACTGAAAAATATTACCGATCTTCACAACATCGAAGTTTATATGAAAAACGGCGGTTACGGCGCATTTAAAAAAGCGCTTAAACTTACTCCCGAGGCTATTATTGAAGAAGTGAAGAGATCAGGATTAAGGGGACGCGGCGGCGCATGCTTCCCTACCGGAATGAAGTGGTCTTTTATGCCACAGAAAACTGACAAGCCGAAATATTTGTGCGCCAATGGCGATGAATCAGAACCGGCAAGTTTTAAGGATAGAGAAATATTTGAGAAAAATCCGCACCAGTTTATTGAAGGCACATTAATTGCCTGCAAGGCTATGGGAATAAAAACTGCGTACGTTTACATACGCGGTGAATACCAGCCATGGATAGTTATACTTCAGAAAGCGATTGATGATGCATACGCAAAGGGATTAATTGGGAAAAATATTCAGGGCAGTGATTTTTCAACTGAAATTTATATTCACAGAGGTGCCGGAGCGTATATTTGCGGTGAAGAAACTGCATTATTGAATTCCATTGAAGGCAAACGCGGTATGCCAAGATTCAAACCGCCATTTCCCGCAAATTTTGGGTTATGGGGCTGCCCGACCACTATTAATAATATTGAAACTCTTGCGAATATTCCGCCTATTATTGAAAACGGCGGTGAATGGTTCAGCAAAATTGGCGAGCCAAAACATGCCGGTTCACTATTATATGGTTTAAGCGGTCACATAAATAAACCCGGTATATATGAATTACCATCAGGAACGCTATTGACTGACCTTATATATAAATATGGTGGCGGCGTAAAGGATAATAAAGCTATAAAAATGATAATTCCCGGTGGTTCTTCGATGCCTCCTTTGACTGCGGATGAGATCGAAGGTCTGCAGATGGATAACGAACATTTAAAGTCAGTTAATTCATATATAGGGACTGGCGGTATTGTGGTTATGAATGAAGATACCGATGTTGTGAAAGTAATTAAAAGAATTACCAAATTTTATTATCATGAATCCTGCGGACAGTGTACACCCTGCCGTGAAGGCTGTGGATGGATGCTGAGAATACTTGACAGAATTGATAAGGGTATGGGCAGGAATGAAGATATAGAGTTATTACGTGATGTTGCCAATAACATAGAAGGCAATACAATTTGCGCGTTTGGTGATGCGGCTGCTTGGCCTGTAAAATGGGCAATTAAGAAGTTTATGCCTGACTTTGAAAAGAAAGTTAAGGAAAGTGTAGAGCTTCCTGTAGCGAATAAGGTTCACTCTTTAAGGTTAACTGTTCAACAGTAGATATTTTTAGCATTTTTTGAGCAAAATTCGCCCTTGCGGATTTTCTAACGTAATTCGGGTATTGTTTTTTCAAACTAAATCGTAAATATTGCGATAATTCTTCAATTTTATCGTAGTTAACTGATTAGTATTAATAATTATTAAAATATATTAACTTTAGGTTCGAATCTAAAACTAAAAACAAACGGAGTCAACAACAATGGATCAAACTTCTGCTAATGTAAAAACGGCACAAACCGGAACATCGCAACTTTTCGGAAGCAATTTTAAGAAAGATAACCTGGATAAAAGAGTTCAGGAACTCCTTAAACAATCTACCGAATATCATGAGTTAAAGCAATATGTAATCAACAGGGGCATTAATAAAATACAGTCAGAAGGCGTAGCAGGAAGATTTGCTCCGGCAATCCCTTCTGTGATAGCGCTTTTGCTTTCAGTATTTATTGATGTTGCAAACGTTCCTTTCCTTGGAAAAATTGCGCAGACAATGTCTAATGCAGTATTCCCGGGCAGTGTAACTCTGAACAAAGGCGTTGAACCAGTACAATTATGGTGGATGCCTTTTATAGTTTATGCTTTATTCGTTTTACTGGCAGAATTATCCTACAGGAAACTGATGAAAGAAGTTTCCCAGAAGGGCTGCTCACAGGAGATCATTGAAAGAATTACAAACCGCTACGCAACAATAGTTGATGGTGTAGGAACAGCTCTTCCGTTACTTGGTGCAGCTATCCTTCTTATTTCAATCAAAGAAGGTCCTATAGTATTCTTAGGCTTTTCAGTTCCATTTGAAATTAAATCAATCGTAATTCTTGCGGTTGCCAAACTGTTTGAAACGGTATTTGATGCACAGGGATTAAAATTCGCTGAATTACGTGAAGAATTAAACGATCTTGAAAAAGAATATTTCTCAGAACGTGAAGACATTCACCAAAGAGCTATCCTTCAGCAGCTGCATGACGGCTTTAAAGGTTCCAGCGTGGCTACAGGACCGGGATACGAGAAATTCTCAAAAGAAGAAGCAGCAGAGATTTCAAGTTCACTCAAAAAAGCAGCAGAATTCGGCGAAAATATTTCAAAGAATGTTGTTATCATGAAGAATGCTATTGCTGAAATGAGCAAAACAAATGTTCACGATTCAGAATTATTAAAAGAACTTCAGAACACAAGCCAGTCATTAACAACAGCGCTTGCTGCAGCATCTCAGACCGCTGAATATTCACAGGCTATGAAGACTAATCTTGAAGCAATGCGTAATTTGATGAAGGAAATGGATAACATCAAATATCCGGATGATAAACTTCTGAAAGAATTGCAGATCACTTCACATATGTTAACTGAAACAGTTAATTCATTTAAGGATGCCCAGGCTATAAAGGGATTAGATAACCTTGCATATTTAGCCGGCAAAAGAGCTCAATAACTATTGAAAGTCCAGGAGAACTAACTTAAATGAAAAAACAGAAAGACGTAAAATTTATAATCTACCAGGCTTTATACATATTTGTAGTATGTGTAATTGCCATCAAGGGCGCGAACCTTGATCTGACTCAGGTGGTAGAAGATGACGGAAAACCGAAGGTTTTCCTCTCGCCGGACTCTTTGCAGAAGCTCTACGAGA
>JABFSP010000348.1 GCA_013140565.1 Ignavibacteria bacterium | reverse complement strand
CCCAATATTATTGCGCCGGTTATAATAAGTACAGATTCTGCGGGGATATTGTATATAAAATGAAGCCAAGCGAGCCTATAAAAGCAAAAGTTCTATCGGTACCAAATGAAGGAGCATCAGCCTCTTCAATATCTTCTTTCTCTTCATCCCGCCTTTTGCGCTGTTCAAATCCAATCAGGAATGAAAGCGCAATTGTGATAATGAAATCAATAAACAGCTCCGGAATTTGTGTTAAAATTTCCATTACAGTTAATTAAACATAGCTTTTAGACTCTAAGTTTTCAAGGGTATTTGGGTAATCATATTGTGTGCTCAGGTTATATTCATATTTTTCTCTTTTAACCCTTGCTTAATCTCACTAAATTTGCATAACTTTCGCATTTATTGTGGTGTCGGGTCTTACGACCCGACACATTTATTGTAAAACTATGGAACTTACAGGCAATATTGTAGATGTCTTAAACAGGAAAATTTTTCCAGGCACGGTTACCGTTGAAGACGGAAAAATTAGATCAGTTACGCCAAATGAAGGCAAGTATGATACGTATATATTGCCCGGATTTATTGACGCACATGTGCACGTTGAAAGCTCAATGCTCATTCCATCGGAATTTGCACGGCTTGCCGTGCTGCACGGCACAGTAGCAACTGTATCGGATCCCCATGAAATTGGTAATGTACTCGGACTCGATGGCATTAGGTACATGATAAATAACGGCAAAAAAGTGCCGTTTAAATTCTATTTCGGCGCGCCATCATGTGTACCGGCAACTTCATTTGAAACAGCCGGTGCGGTCATTACCGCGGATGATATCAAAAAGCTGTTTGAGGAAGACGGCTTAAAGTACCTCAGTGAAATGATGAACTATCCCGGCGTGCTGCACCGCGACCCGCTGGTGATGGATAAAATTAATATCGCGCATAACCTGGGCAGACCCGTTGACGGACACGCGCCCGGACTAAAAGGCGAAGACGCAAAGAAATATATAATGGCGGGAATTTCAACCGACCATGAATGCTTTACTCTTGATGAAGCATTGAGCAAAATAGGGTACGGAATGAAAATCCTCATCCGCGAAGGCTCAGCGGCTAAGAATTACGAAGCCCTGCATCCTCTGCTAAAGAGTCACCCGCAAATGGTTATGTTTTGCAGCGATGATAAGCATCCCAACGATCTTGTAGTAAGCCAGATAGATGATCATGTAAGGCGCTCAGTAAAATACGGATATGATCTGTTTGATATATTGACGGCGGCATGTGTCAATCCGGTTAAGCATTACAATCTTGCTATAGGGTTGCTTCAGCCCGGTGATGCTGCTGATATGATAGTAGTAAATAATTTAAGTGATTTTAAGGTTCAGCAAACATATATCAATGGTAAGTTGGTTGCTGATTCAGGTAAATCGCTGATTGAACGCGTACCATCGGAAATTGTAAATAATTTTAATACGCAGAGGAAAGATCCGGGTGATTTTGTTATTGAAGCAGATAACGACGGCGCGCCGGTTATCAGGGTCATAAAAGCACTCGAGGGTCAGCTAATAACCGAAGAATTACATGAACCTGCAAAGCTGTTTGACGCGAACCTGGTTTCAAACACTGATAATGATGTGCTGAAAATGGCAGTGGTCTGCCGTTACAATAATTCAAAACCCGCGGTAGCGTTCATACGTAACTTCGGACTCAAAAAAGGGGCAATTGCATCATGTGTCGGGCATGATTCACATAATATCATTGCCGTAGGCGTTACAGATGAAGATATATGTAATGCCGTAAATGGTATCATTGATTATAAGGGCGGCATATCAGCAGCATTTGATAATAATGTTGAGGTACTGCCATTGCCTGTAGCCGGAATTATGACAAATGAAGATGGTTACACGATTGCTGAAAAATACACAAAGCTTGATGCTTTGGCAAAGGAGCTTGGGACAACTCTCCATGCGCCGTTTATGACATTATCATTTATGGCTCTGCTCGTTATACCGCAGCTTAAACTGAGCGATAAGGGTCTCTTTGACGGAAGAAAATTTGAGTTTGTGGATCTGTTTGTGTGATGAAAATTAGTTTTTTATAATTATAGCCACGACCTTTAGGTCGTGGCAAGATTAGGAAAAAAATACGGTTTTAGCCAATAATAAAAATTTCTATTAAGGGCTAAAGCCCGGTTTTTGGTTAATCCCAACCACGACCTAAAGGTCGTGGCAATTAAAAATTAAGTTTGCACACAGTCACTTTAAATAATACAAATTACACTATCAGGCTTTTTGATGAGTCACGGGATTCCGTTGAGGAATTAACCGGTCTTCTCCACCGCGCATATAAACGGCTTGCTGATATGGGTCTCAATTTTATTGCAACATTTCAGAGTGTTGAGTACACCCGCAATTATTTCAAAAAAGGGGAGTGTTACATACTTGAATCACATAACAAACTTGCCGGAACTGTGTTTTATTATACTACAATGTGGGATGACGCGCCGGAAATTTATAAACACAACGATTCCGTTTTAATCGGCAAGTTTGCAGTTGAGCCTGAATTGCAGAATCTCGGACTAGGTTCAAAACTAATGGATTTTGTTGAATCACTTGCCTGCGAAAATAATAAAAAACGCGTTGTACTTGATACATCAGAAAAAGCTTTGCATCTTATCGATTACTATAATAAGCGCGGGTATGAGTACAAACATCACTGGCAATGGCCCGATGTAAATTATAAGAGTGTTATACTTAGCAAAGAATTGTAACTTTTTGCTTTGTCATTGCTCTCCTCCTTTATTAAGGAGGGGAAGAGCCTCGCTGGTAAGCGTGGCGAGGGGTGGTAACAGAATCCCATTAATTAATCCCAAAATTCAAGAGCAGCCAAATGTATACACCAAAACATTTCGAAGAAAAAGACCTTTCTAAGCTGGTTGAATTCATGAAGGAATACAACTTCGCGGCGATGGTCAATTCAGCAAAAAAAAGATACTGGGCAACTCACCTGCCTTTTCTGATCGAAGAATCAGGCGGTGAGATAATCCTAAAAGCGCACATGGCAAAGGCTAATCCGCAGTGGGCAAACTTCAAGACCGATGAAGATGTGCTGGTCATCTTTCAGGAGCCCCATGCGTATATTTCACCCAAACTTTACGAAGACCCGGTGAGTGTACCTACGTGGAACTACATTGCAGTGCATGCGTACGGTATCCCGGAAATACTGCCTTCTATTGAAGAAAGAATTTCAATTCTTGAGGATTCTTTTAAAGTTTTTGAATCATCTTTTAAAGATCAATGGGATGTACTACCTGCGGACTACAAAAACGAACTGCTGGAGGGAATAGTGGCTTTTCGCATAAAAATCACTAATATTGAAGGAAAATTTAAATTAAGCCAAAACAGGACGGCAGGCGATAGAACAAGGATCATCGAAAATCTGGCTGACAAAGAAGATAAAGTTAAATCAGATATCGCGGACTTTATGAACAAAAGAGGCAAATAACCTGTTTAAGTTAGATAATTACAGCATGTTAAAATATTTTTTGCCTAACGTCTTTAAGGTATTCCTACATTGCAATATTTAGTTTATTTTGCACAAATTAGAAAGTTAGAAAATATTGCAATTAGCAAATTTTGTGGAGTTTGATATGGCTAAGAATAACCAGCCTAAAACGGTTTTGGCATCACGCAACACATCCATAATATCTGTGGCTGAATCTTTGTTAAATGATGCAGGAATTTTGTATTCAATCAGCAAAAACGGATTGACAGAGATACAGGTTACCGGTGACGAAAATATTCTGAATGCCAGGAAGATTTTGATAGATCTGGAAGAACTTGATTTTCATGACAATAAATAACTTACGGAAAAATAATTGATTATCAGAAATTATATTTCAGTTTAATAAATAAGTTTTTAATTTACAGCGGAGTTCAGCTCCGCTTTTTTTATGCCCTCTAAATTGACAGAAATTTAAAATAATCCGAAAATTTACTTCTATGAAAAAAATTCTCATCTTAGGCGGCACGGGATTTGTAGGCAGGATACTTACTGAAAACCTCATTAAACTTGATATACTACCGGTACTCTTTAACCGCGGCAAACGCTCACCGGGCATTTTTCCGGAACTACGGCATATTACCGGCGATAGACTTATACCCGATGATGTAAAACAAATGGCAAATGAAAACTGGGATGTTGTCATTGATTTCAGCTGTATGCACCCGGTGAATCTTGATGAAATTACCGAAATGCTGAAAGGTAAAGCCGGAAGATATATCTTTATTTCTACAGCAAGTGTATACCCTATGAACGACCCCGAATTCTGGAAGCAGCCCGTTAAGGAAGATGCCCAAACTTTGCCATGTACACCTGAACAGAAAGTTGACCCCGATGTTGGTGCGACCTATGGTGAAAAGAAAGCTGAGTGTGAACGGATTTTGTTAAGTAAAGATTGGCTTGATTCAATTATTTTCCGACCCGGTTTGATTTATGGGAGGTATGATTATACCGACAGGTTTTACTACTGGCTTTACAGGGTGCATAATAACAATAAAATCTTACTGCCTGATGGTGGTAAAGAGAGTTTTACGGCAACATTCAGCGAGGATTTTGCTGAGCTAATACGCGCTGCAATTGATATACCAAAACATGATAAAGTATATAATGCTGTAACTCATACACCGGTTACTTTAAAGCAGTACATAAGCGATGCAACTGTACTGCTTGGCAAATCACCTGAGCTTGTTAGTGTAAGCAATGAATTCATAGAAGAAAATAAAATTCAGCCATGGGCAGATCTGCCTGCATGGGTTGGCGCGATGAACATGTGCATGGATAATTCCAAAGCATCAAATGATTTCCCTGTATTCTTCCACACTTTCAACGAAAGCCTGAAACGCTGCGTGGATTATTATTCATCGCTTGGGTGGAAAGCGCCGATTGCTGGGTTGACCTATGAACGGGAAAACGAATTGATCGAAAAGGCTTTAGGCTGAGATATTATCGATTCATTCTTTTAAGTTTTTTGAAAGACTCCCAAAAGGAGTCTTTTTTATTAACCAAATTTGAGAAAATTTGTGAAATTAGTGTATGTTTTTTCTTTTAATCCTTGACATTTCATTTTTCTTCCATTAACTTTGCAGTACAAAGTACTTTTCAGTAGAAATCAAACAGCATGAATTATGGAGCAGAATAAACCCGGAAAAAGTGAAATGGAATCAAACCAGCAGCATTTAAAGAACCTGACGGAGATCCGCAGTTTAATGGAACGCTCATCGAGCTTTATATCGCTTAGCGGACTCTCAGGCATAAGCGCGGGAATTATGGGTCTGATTGCTGCTTATATACTGCATACAAAACTTTTCAGGTACATGGATTATTCCAAAAGTCCGATGATCTCCGCTGAGCTGAGACAGGAATTCATAATTTTCGGGATACTGGTTTCCGCAGCAGTATTGATCGTGACCTTTGTTACCGCGATTTTCTTCACTGCTCGAAAAGCAAAAAAGAACGGCTACCCTGTTTGGGACGGCTCCGCAAAACGGCTTGTTGTCAACCTCTTCATTCCCCTTATTACCGGGGGAGTCTTTTGCCTTATCCTCATATATCAGTATTTCGATTGGCTCGTTCTTCCTTCAATGCTAGTATTCTACGGGCTTGCCCTGCTGAATGCAGGGAAATTCACTTTAAGCGAAATTAAATGGCTTGGTGTTTCTGAAATTGCACTCGGACTCGTCTCAATGCTGTTCTTAAATGATGCGATCTATTTCTGGGGCGCGGGATTTGGTTTGCTCAATATCATTTACGGGCTGGTTATGTACTTTAAATATGAAAAGAATAATTGAAATATACCCCGGCTAACGGAACAAATTGAAGGATATACTCGTAAATATAAATAAGCTGTTTGAAAGCAAGGTTAGGCTTGGCATTATGTCAATGCTGATGGTTAATGATACCGTTGATTTTAATTCCTTAAAGACCCATCTTGATGTTACCGACGGGAATCTTGCAAGCCACATCGCATCACTTGAAAAAGCAAAGTATATAAAGGTCAATAAATCGTTTATAGGGAAGAAACCGAATACTACATATTCTGTTTCAGCAACGGGAAGGAGATCATTTAACGAACATTTAGACGCACTTGAAAGGTTAATAAACAGCAGCATAAAATAATCAGTACTGCTGAAAATCACATTATGAAAACGATCATCACACCCGGAGGACAAACAAATGCATAAGCCAAGGTTTCTTATCACTATTGCACTTCTTGTCATCTACAATTTTTTCTTCTGGTCAGAAAAACTTGGCGCGAATCTTTCTATTTTCTTCACACTTGGAATAATTGCGATGCTTTTTATGAATGAAGAGAATATAAAGAACAAAAACGTTATCGTTTCAATGCTTGCGGCATTATACTCTTCAGCAATGGTTGTATTTGTAAATTCAGGTTACGCAAAATTCGGCGCATTTGTTTGTGTTATGATCTTTACAGGCTACATCCACCAGCCGCAGTTACAGACCGTATATAATGCGGTATTAACGACTTTTTCAAGTTTCGTAATTTTTCCTTACAACGTTTATATAGAACTTAAATACTTCGCTTCAAAGTTCAGGGCATTCAAATTAGTTTTGAAGTTCGCCAAGTTGGCTTTTATTCCTGTGATGTTTTTTGTGATATTCTACGCCATCTACGCATATTCAAATCCCGTGTTCAATTCATACTCAGTTACGTTTTGGGATTCAATAGGCAAATATCTTTACGATATATTCATAAATTACCCAATACTGCGCTTCTTTTATATTCTGCTCGGACTCATGCTCATTACCGCATTTATATATAACAATAAGATCAGGGTATTCACTGAGCTGGATAACTCATTCCACGAAACCCTGCAGCGCAATAAAATCTTCAAGGTGCACTCACGCACGCATCCGGTACTAAAAACTCATTTAATGTACACAATGTTTTCTTACCGCTTTAAGCCAAACTCGCTTAAGCTTGAAACGAAAATGGGAATTGTTCTGCTGGTTATGATGAACGCTTTGCTTATACTGCTCAACATAATAGATGTTCAGGTAACCTGGCTTGGATTTGACGCATCAAATATCGATAACCTTGCTTATTACGTTCATGAAGGTACATATTACCTCATATTCAGCATACTGCTTTCGATGGCAATACTGCTGGTAATCTTCCGCGGCTCGCAAAACTACCTTGCCTCCAACAGAACATTAAAGCTGCTTGCCTATACGTGGATCGTGCAGAACGCGTTCATGGCAGTTTCGGTATCGCTCAGGAATATTTATTACATCGAGCATTACTTCGCGCTGTCTTTCAAGCGCATTGGTGTGATGATATTTATTATTTTAACTCTCACGGGATTGGTTACAATGCTTCTAAAAATTCATCAAAAAAGAACAACTTTCTGGCTGTTCAAAATAAACAGTATTGCAGCAATAGTAATGCTGCTTATTATGAGCTCATTCAGTTGGGATACGGCAATTGCGGAGTTCAACCTGAAAAATCCCGTTAGAGAAAAAATTGATATCGATTACCTGCTCCGCCTCAATAATGACGCACTGCCGATACTGGATAAACACAGGGATGTGCTTGACAGGGAGTATATGGAATATAGTTTCATATTCAGCGATTACAAAAACGGACTGGATGTTTACAAAGAACGGGTGGCTGATTTTGAAATGGAACAGGAAAATTATTCGTGGCTCTCGTGGAATCTGCCTGATGAGAGAACAGTGCGGTATTACAAAGAACACGGGAAAGATATTTACCTTATTAAAAATAAAAATATTGACAGCCTGAAAAATAAGATCAAAGAAAAAAATGAACACATCGAGATAGTACCGCGCAGGGAAAATCAGAATGAAATAAACGCGCGGGAGATCCGGGAACACGAGCCGAAGATAGAGGATACCCCAAACACTAATGATACTCCTAAAACGGAAGAAACACCTAAGCTGAACGCCCTACCTGAAAATAATACAAAACCAAAACAGCGATGAACGATATTGAAAAATATTTTGATAAATCTGTGTTTGCGGGGTTGGCTCTCGTTTTGCCTTCAACTATAGTGTTAATTTCGATCTTACTTAGGGCTGTTGATTCTGATTTACTGTACAGGGCATTGTATGATATCAAAAAAACTTTAAATCCATACATGATAATGAACATAGCTTCGCTTCTTTCACTCCTGATCTGTTTTGGTGATATTTTAAGATGTAATGCCAAAAAACCCGCAGGCTTGCATGAGGAAAAGTTTTTATACAGGAAGAGTTTTCTGAACCTTTCGATCATATTTATAAATGTGTGTTACATTTCGATCATTTATCTTTATCATGATCTTGAAAAGCTTGGAAATATTCCCGTCGGCAGAAACTAAAGTCCTAAACCATATTTTTAAAAACTAAAAGTAGTGGAAACATGAAACAGGAAATTCTGGATAATATCCAAAATCCCTCAAGTCTTGAACGGCTTTTCAGAAAAAGCCAAACTGAATTTACCGAGAGTTTTAATGAGCTATACCCTGAAATTAATTTACTGCCTATTGCTCAATTCTGGAAGGTAAGGCTTGAAGAAGATTCAGACGGGAAAGTTACTGAAATAATCCCGGGTGTAAATGAAAGTATTGCCGGAAGCAAGAACTTCAAACTGATATTTACAATACTTGCGGCATTTATCTGCGGTACTGTTATCAAAATCCCGCAGATTTTCGGTTTGGATATGCAGAAATTCCTGATTGATAACCTGCCATTCGTACTTTTTCCGGCTCTAAGTATATATTATCTCCTGAAATTCAAAGCGGAAAGTCGAAAATATTTAATTATTTTTTCAATTGTACTTGCGGCAGTTCTATTTATGAACCTGATTCCATGGCAGGATAGCAGCCAAACAAGGATACTTTCAGCTCTTCATTTTTCATTTATTACATGGATACTCCTGGGTGCTTCCTACGTTAGTTTTGATCTATCCTCACGTACAGGCAGAATGTTATTCCTCAAGCGAAACGGCGATATGCTTATTCTAATGGGAGTGATAATTTGCTGCGGTATGCTGCTAATCATGCTTAGTGTTGCCATGTTCAGTGTAATAGAGGTTAAGCTTGATAAGGTTCTGGAAAATTATGTTGTGATTTACGGATTGGTTTCAGCACCCTTAATTGCTAATTACATGATAGAAAGCTCACCCAAAATAATCAGCAGAGTTGCGCCATTCATTTCAAAGATCTTTACTCCCCTGATGCTGATAGCTATGACAGGATTTTTGACAGCGCTAATCTTTTTTGCCAAGGACCCGTTTAATAACCGTGAGGAACTTATAGTTTTTAATGTTCTGCTCGCTGCAATTATCGGTGTTCTGATTTTTTCATTTTCCGGTAACTCAGAAAACCACAGGTCCGTTTACAACAAAATACTGCTTCTGCTTTCCATGGAAGCAATGATAATAAACTCAATCGCGGTTTCTGCAATAGTATACAGACTTTTCTCATTCGGCGTGAGCCCAAACCGTATAGCTGTGCTTGGCGCAAATCTACTGTTATTTGCAAACCTGATATTGATAACAATTAAGCTTATTCAGTTTATAAGGAATAAAGCTGCCGCGGAAAATGTTGAAAGCGGTATGACTGTTATGCTGCCATACTATGCAGTCTGGGCTGTGATTATTGCCGTGCTGATGCCTATGTTTTTTTGGTTTAGATGATTAATCTAAATAGAAAAGTCAATTGATATTTCCAGAATTTAGAAAAATATTTTGGATAAGTGGGGCTATACTGTATATTACTCCATTTATTTTGAACCTCTTTAATTCAGATTCGTTCCTATTCTCAATACTTTTTTTCTTTATATATTGCATTATGTTTATAATGTTCTTCTTCACAGAACAATATGATTATTATAGACATGTTACAGTTACAGTTACAATAATCAGTATAGTAGTATACCCTGTTTTATTTATTGCTTCAGATAATGCCGGTAAATATTATGCTCTTAAATCCGAAATTAGTGAACTAAATGGTTTTATAGCTACAGTGGAGAATTTCAAGAATGTTGAGTCATTCGACATAGGATATTTTGCTTCGGAAAACAAGCTTAATGATATATTAGTATCAGAAGATAAAAATATTTTTGAGAATTCTGGTGTAGATAAGGGATATTACCATAATATTGTAAACGAAATGAACACTAGGGGAATAGCAGTATTAAGAAAAGATGGAAATACAATTTTTATAAAAAAGAAAAATATACCAGGTTTAGTATATTATTTAAATCCTAAATTCAAATATATAGATAAGCGATATAGTGAGTACAACGTTCGAATTGATGAAAACTGGTATGCGTATGATTATTAGTGGTAATCTATTACTCACCGAAAAGAAAATTTGTCATTATAGATTATCAAAATGTTTTCGGTATTATTGGTATGCTGATTAATTGAATATTATTATTTATTTTTGCCTTAAACGTAATAATATTAAATAT
>JABFSP010000381.1 GCA_013140565.1 Ignavibacteria bacterium | reverse complement strand
GTCAATATATTCTTATAGTAGTATTGGGTAATAAATTTTGTAGTAATGTGAGTTTTAGTGTAAGAAAATGGCCTGCCGCCAAACAATTTTAACAAAAATGTCCTTTTATAATATCTAAAAAAACCCTATATTTGAAATCTTTGTGATTTTCATCACTTCCTGTTAAAAAAATAATAAATATTAATATATAAAGAGGGGTATCAATCCTATGGCAGATAAAATTGCTGCAGAAAAGAAATCAAAAGGCACTAATGGAGCTGCAAAAGAGATCAATGCTTCAAAATCCTCCAATGGTTCAAAAGAAAGTCTGCAATATGATTTTCACACAGAAACAGTGAAGAATCATGGACTTACAAATGAAGAAATGATCCATGCTTATAAAGCTATGCTGCTTACCAGATTCACAGATGACAGAATTGATATGCTGATAAAGCAAGGGAAAGCTACGTTCCTTATTTCAGGTTCAGGTCATGAAGCTATCCAGGTAGCTTGTGCGATGGCTATGGAAGGCGGTAAGGACTGGTTCTTTACATATTACAGGGATAACGCTATAGGAACCGCACTTGGTATTACTCCAATTGAAATTTTCAGACATATAATGGGTAAGGCTACCGATTCTTTTACAGGCGGCAGGCAAATGCCTATGCATTTAGGTTCTAAAGAACTCAGGATGCCTACTGCTTCATCACCTACAGGTTCACAATACCTGCAGGCAGTTGGCGCGGCATTAAGCTGTGTTTATCGCGGAACTGACGAAGTATCTTATGTTGGCGGCGGCGAAGGCTCAACCAGTGAAGGTGAATTTTTTGAAGCCATCAACTGGGCAGCAAGAGAAAAACTTCCCACAATTTTCTGCATACAGAATAACCGTTTCGCTATTTCAGTTCCAATTGAACAGCAGACTGCAGGCGGTTCTGTTTATAAAGTAGTCCAGGGATTTGAAGGTATTCATAAATTTCACATTGATGGAACTGATTTCCTTGAAAGTTACGCAACAGCAAAAGAAGCAGTTCGTCTTGCCAGAAACGGCGAAGGTCCTTCATTTATATATGCTGATGTAGTCAGGCTCCGTTCACACTCGGCTTCTGATTCACAGGATAAATACCGTTCAAAAGAAGCTATCGAAAAAGATACTTTACAAGACCCGATCGCGAAGCTTGAAAAAGAGCTTGTTTCAAGAGGAATAATGACAGAAGAACAAATTGCAGTAACAAGAAAAGAATTAAATGACCTTGTGATCAAATCAGCTGACGAAGCATACAAAGACCCGCTTCCGGATCCTTCAACCATTGAAGATAATCTGTTCTGTCCTGATAGCGAACAAACAAAGATAAGTTATGAAGCAAATGTACCCAATGGCGAACCAATTGTAATGGTTGATGCTATCAATCACGCTTTGACAGAAGAAATGGAAAAGAACCCGATGATGCTTGTTTACGGTGAAGACGTGCAGGACGGTAAAGGCGGAGTATTCACTGCTACAAAGGGACTTTCAACAAAATTCGGAGTCAACCGCTGCTTTAATTCACCGCTTGCTGAAGCTTCCATTCTTGGCACAGCTGTAGGCGCTGCATTAAGCGGATTAAAACCTGTTGTTGAAATTCAGTTCGCTGATTACATTTTCCCCGCAATGATGCAGATAAGAGATGAGTTGGTAATGTACCGTTACCGTTCAAACGGCGCTTTTGAGTGTCCGGTAACCATTAGAGTTGCAACAGGCGGCTACATTGGCGGCGGACATTATCATTCACAGAACATTGAAGCGATCTTTGCTAAATGCCCGGGTTTGTATATTGCATATCCTTCAAATGCAGCAGATGCAAAAGGTTTGTTAAAAACTGCTTGCCAGCTTAAAGATCCTGTAATGTTTTTAGAGCATAAATTCTTATACAGGCAGGGTTATGCTAAATCACCTGAGCCCAACGCTGATTATTACCTCCCGTTCGGTAAAGCAGCCGTTAAGAAAGAGGGTAGTGATCTTACAATTGTTGCTTACGGAGCAATGGTTGAAAAGGCGCTTAAGACTTCACGCGAAATGGAGAAAAAAGGATACAGTGTTGAAGTAATTGACATTAGAACAATTGTACCTTTGGATATAGAAACTATATTAACTTCAGTTAAAAAGACCGGAAAAGTTATAGTATTCTATGAGGATACCAAGTTCATGGGCTTTGGCGCTGAAATAGCAGCACAGATAGCTGAAAATGCATTTGAATATCTTGACGCTCCCGTTAAAAGGGTTGCAGGATTGCATGTTCATATTCCGTTCAGTCTTGAAAGCCATGCATTACCTCAGGATAGCTGGATTTTAAAGGCTGCCGAAGAAATGCTTGCATACTAGAATAGTGAAATAATTAAAATAGTGAAATAGCGATTTAAAATAAAGCGGGGAGAGTTAGTTCTTTCCGCTTTTTTATTAATGAGAAATGCAGAGTTATCTCAAATTCAATTTGTGAAATTCGTGTAATTCGTGGCTAAAAGAAAATTATGAAAGAACCAATCATTTCAATTTCGGGGATTAGGGGAATATTCGGTGAATCTTTAACCCCCGAAAATATTGTAAAATATATTACAGCCTTTGCAAAATACACCGGCAGAAAAAAGATCGTTATAGGCAGAGATGGCAGGATGGGCGGTGAACTGGTTGAAAAGCTGATAGAAACAACATTGCTTTATTGCGGATGTTCAGTTGTAAATATCGGGATAGCACCCACCCCTTCAATATCACTTGCGGTTGAAACACTTAAGGCAGCAGGCGGTATATCCATTACAGCCTCGCATAATCCGCAGGAATGGAACGGAATGAAATTTATCAACAGCAAAGGCATCTTCCTTGATGCGGATGAAAATGCTGCTTTATGGAAATACTTCAATGATACTTCAAACTTCTATGTAACTGCTGATAAAGTAAAACAAATTGAGTATTATCCGGGGTTTCTGGATTATCATATTTCGAGAGTACTGAATATCAGTTCACTCAATATTACCAGGATCAAAAAACGGAAATTTAAAGTTGTAGTTGATTGCGTCAATGCGTCGGGTTCTAAAATTATTCCGAATCTATTGGAAAAACTGGGATGTAAAGTTATAAAAGTTGATTGTGATTCAAGCGGTATTTTTACACGCAAGCCTGAACCTCTGCCTGAGAACCTGAAACGCACATGCCGTGAAGTAAAAAAGAATAAAGCTGATATTGGTATTGTTATCGATCCGGATGCTGACAGGCTAGTGGTAATTACAGAAAAGGGCGAACCCTTTGGAGAAGAAAATACCATTACGGCAGTTGTTAAACATGTATTATCCAAAACAAGTCCTGCAAAAAGGATTGCGGCAATTAATCTTTCAACATCGCGTTCGGTTGACGATATAGTCAATTCACTTGGCGGAAAAATATACAAATCACCGGTTGGCGAAATCAATGTCATAAAAAAAATGAAAGCTGTAAAAGCAATTGTTGGCGGTGAAGGCAGCGGGGGAGTCATATTGCCTGAAGTACATTATGGCAGGGATTCACTTGTTGGCACTGCGATCATACTCAGTGAAATTGCTGAATCCGGAATGAAAGTATCTGAATATAAAGATGCATTGCCGCAGTATTTCATAAGGAAATCTAAAATTCAGCTTGAAAATATTGATGCTGATTCCATTTTTGAATTTTTGCGCAATAAGTACAGGGAATTCAACCAGAATTTTGAAGATGGTCTCAGGCTTGATTTTAACAATGGCTGGGCTAATTTCAGGAAGTCAAATACTGAACCGATTATAAGAATCATTACCGAGGCCTCATCTTCAAAAGTAGCTGAAGAAATGCAGGTAAAACTCAACAAAGAAATAGCTGATTTTTTGAAATAACGGATAAATCCCTTTATTTTATCAATTATTTTTTGCTAATTTGCCAATAACATAAATTTAATTACTATATGGCTAAGTTACTCGAAGTAAAGAACCTCAAAACATATTTTTATACCGATGATGGCGTCGCGAAAGCCGTGGATAATGTATCGTATGACCTGGATAAAGGCGAAACTTTAGGACTTGTTGGCGAATCGGGCTGCGGGAAAAGTGTATCTGCGCTTTCCATTATGCGCTTAATACCAAATCCGCCGGGTAAAATTGTTGGAGGTGAAATACTGTTTAAAGGGCAGGACTTAACCAAGTTTGATGATAAACAAATGCAGGAAATCCGCGGCAATGATGTTGCCATGATATTTCAGGAGCCTATGACATCGCTGAATCCCGTGTTTACCTGCGGAGACCAGATAGATGAGGCTGTAATACTCCACCAGAAAGTATCAAAGGAAGAAGCTAAGAAGCGCTCTATAGAAATGTTGAGACTTGTCGGGATTCCGGCCCCGGAACAAAGATATGCTGATTATCCACACCAGCTCTCCGGAGGTTTAAGGCAACGAGTTATGATAGCTATGGCGCTCTCATGCAATCCCGAAATACTTATTGCAGATGAACCGACTACTGCCCTTGATGTAACCGTGCAGGCACAGATACTGGAACTTATCAGAAGGCTGCAGGATGAGCTTGGTATGGGTGTAATAATGATCACACACGATCTTGGCGTAATTGCAGAAGTAACAAAACGCGTTGCTGTAATGTATGCTTCCAAAGTTGCTGAATATTCTATATCGGAAGAAATATTCTACAATCCAAAACATCCATATACTTTGGGTCTCTTGAATTCAATCCCTAAGCTGAACAAAGGTCACGGCAGGCTTGCTACAATTGAAGGTAATGTACCGGCTGCTACAAATTATCCCGCGGGTTGCCACTTTTGCACAAGGTGCAAGTATGTTGATAGCAAATTATATACTACAGATAGCAAGTGCTGGAATGTAGAGCCTGAGCTTGAACAGGTGGGCGGTACTAGCCAGATGCATACGGTTGCATGCCACTACTGGAAAGAAATTGAAATCCGCCGGATAAAAGAGGGTGACAGAACTCCCGCGGAAATGGCGTAAATTGATTTAATTAATCTTTGAAGTATGAGTACAATAGAAAAAATAACACTAAAAGTAAAAAAGCTTTCAGAAGAAAAGCAGGAAAAAGTTCTTGAATATGTTGAAGTACTTGAAGCATATCAAAAAGATGTGAGTGACTGGAATGACTTTTCGCTTGAAAGTGCAATTAATGGTTTAGATGATGGTGAGCTGCCTGAATATTCTGAAAAAGACCTGAAGGAAAAATGGAGTTAAGGCAACCCGGTCAGATCGTTCTGCTAAAATTTCCACAAACGGACCTTAACGAAGGTAAACTCAGGCCTGTTCTGCTCTTATCAAAATTGCCCGGTAATCTTAATGATTGGTTAATTTGTATGGTTACAACAAAACACAAAACCTTTTCTGATGATATAGATGAAGTAATTAATGATTCAGATAATGATTTTAACGATACAGGTTTAAAATCTTCCAGTGTATTGAGAATTTTAAGAATAGCCGTAATCAATAGAAGTATTATGCTTGGAAAGATTGGAAATATTTCAGATTTAAGATTGACAAGGATAAAAAGTAAGATTTCAAAATGGATTTTAGAGAACTAAAAAATGTTTGATTGCCCCGAAACTTTCGGGGCTTTTTTATAATTAATACAGATATGATAAACATACCCAAACCCGGAAAAACGAAACAGGAACTGCTGAATAAACTTGAAGGTTTAAAGTCTGAACTTGGCAAACAGGTTGCCGATAATGAAGTCAATATTGAAAAGATCACAGATGGCTATAATGTTAAAGCTGAAAAAAAGGTACTGTTTATGACTTTTTATGTTGATGCGAATATCATCGCCAAAGATGGCAATTATGAAATTACCTGGGAATCAAACGCTCCGGATAGCAAAGTAAACGAAGCATTGGAAAAAGTAAAAGAAGCATTAGAAAAGTAAGAAAATTCCACGAAAAATATAAATATCATATTTATTTATGATTTTTATCCCACACCCCAAAACCAAAGATAAATCATTCTTTATATAAGATATCCTCAGTAATTTTGTATTACGGATATTAGTTTTTTATTATGAGGATATAAAAATGAACACAACAACCAAAAAACTTGCCCTACGCAACGGAAATCAAATGACAGCCGAAGGCGCAATTAAAGCGGGATGCAAATTCTTTGCAGGTTACCCTATAACACCCGCATCGGGGATTTATAAAGGCTTAATTGACCTGTTACCGCTTAATAACGGGATAGCAATAAGCTCACCCGATGAAATTTCAGCGCTTGCATACTGCGTAGGCGCATCTATGCGGGGAGTAAAAGCAATGACTGCTACATCCGGCCCGGGATGGGCATTAATGATAGAAACGGTACAATATGCCATGATTACAGAGACCCCGGTGGTTATTTGTGTGGTTCAAAGGCTTGGACCATGTACAGGCGGTGCAACTCAAGGCGCACAGGGTGATATATTAATTACTGAATTTGCATCAAGCGGAGGATATACTATCCCTGTATTATATCCCACCAATTCTAAAGAGTGTTATGAACTTACCGTTGAAGCATTTAACTGGGCTGAAAAATACCGCACTCCAGTTGTACTGCTGAGCGATAAAGAAGTTGGTATGACCACAGAGAGTTTAGATTATAATAAACTAAACGCCACGCCAAATGCCAACAGGCATGTTATTACAGATCATGACGCCGATTATGCCAACTGGAAAATGTACGGATTTGATTCACCCGATATGATAACAAAGTTCGCGCCCGTTGGCGGAAAAGTAAAAGTGACAGCAACAGGTTCTGCACATAACGCAAATGGTTACCTGAAGAAAAATGATCCTGAAACTCTTGCAACTCTGAAACATCTTGAGGATAAGATACAGGCACATCGTGATGAAATGGTACTGGTAAAAGAAGATCATGAAGAAGATGCTGATACACTCGTGATAAGTTTTGGTATCACTGCAAGAACAATGAAAGACTCTGTAATTAAAGCAAGAACAAAAGGAAGGAAGGTATCATCACTCACGATATTCAGTATATTCCCTATACCCGAAAAAGCAATATTAAAGGCTGCTAAAGGCTGCAAGAATATTGTTATTGCCGAAGAAAATATTAACGGACAGTACAGGATGCTGCTTGAACCATTACTCAAAAATTTTAACGTAACCGGAATCAATAAACTTGGCTCAATGATAACACCTGATGAAATTTTAGAAAGGATCGTACAGCTATGAATACTCCGGAACTTTGTACCTATATGACTCATGGTGCAGTTATGCCGTTTTGTAAGGGCTGCGGACACTCAAACATACTTAAAAAACTAAACGATGCTTTAGTAAAACTAAATCTTAACCCGCATGATGTTTGTCTTGTTACGGATATAGGCTGTATCGGACTTGCAGATGCACTCTTTGATAAAGTTCACACCGTTCATACAACTCATGGCCGCTCAACCGGTTTCGCTACGGGAATTGCCGTTGCTGATAAAGTGCTGGCTTCTGATAAACTTAAAACCATTGTGCTCATAGGTGATGGCGGCTCTATGATAGGACTGCTGCACATAGTAAATGCGGCGTTAATGAATGTTGACGTAACGGTAATTGTTGCCAATAACTTTCTGTTTGGTATGACGGGTGGGCAGACATCATCTCTTACCCCCGAACATTTTAACACGGTAACATCACCCTTTGGAAGTATGAATCCTTCGCTTGATATCTGCCAGATCGCAGATGCATCTAAAGCCGGATTCATTGCGCGCAAAACCGCAACTGATAAAGATTTAACTGATGTTATCAGCGAAGCGATTGATTTCAGCGGATTTTCAATTGTTGAAGTACTTGAGCTTTGTACCGAGCATGGCACAAAACGCAACGATCTAAAAGGCAATATGCTTTTGAAAATGGCTGAAGAAGAAGGACACAAAATTGGTGTAATTAAAAACTCGCCAGTAAGACCCGAATTCAGTAAAAAATATGAAACTGATGTTAACAGTCACAAAGGCGAAATAAAACCGCTTAAGTATATAAATCCAAAATTTGTTCATAACCTCAAAAAGCCCAATGGTATCATAATTTCAGGAAGCGCGGGTGAGAGAGTGCAATCAACAGCAGCAATGCTTGCAGAAGCTGCGCTTATGTGCGGACTTGAAGTAACTCAAAAGAATGATAATCCAGTAACCCAGGGCTCAGGCTTTTCGCTAAGCGAAGTGATAATTTCACCGGGTGAGATCAATTATACCGGCGTAGCTTCCGCTGATTATGTAATTGTAGTTTCGGAAAACGGTTTAAGGGAAATTAAGAACCAGGATATTTTTAACAGGATAAATGATAAGACTATATTCATAGTTGATGATTCATTAACAATTGAAAAGAAGGGTTTGAATGTTATTTCACTCCCGCTCAGGAAATACTGCGGCGGTGATAAAGCCGCTGTTGGTGCTGTTGATTACGTGATTAGAAAATTCGAGCCGTTCCAGCATAATGCAATTAAGCTATTGCTTGAAAAACGCTTTGGTGAGTATGAGAAGATTTTTAAGGAAGAATATTATAAGCTTTAAGAAGAAAGTATCTGGGTTTGAGTATAGTGACGTCTAAAATGACGTCACTTTTCTTATTGTTAATTTTCTTTCACGTCAATTTGATCCCGTTTACCTTAAGTATCCAGCTTAGTTGACCTATATGCATTGGCTCATGCCTTATTGCATGCATAAGTACATGGAATTTATCCTTGCTTCCGCCAAAATCTGCTTCAATGTTGTTTTCGGATTCCATAAGCTCATCGGTCATATTGTTAAGTATTTCCAATGCTTTCGCATGAACTTCTTCAAAGCGTTTTTTCACTTCTTCAATACCAGGGGGATCTTTGATTTCATCCGGCTTCGAACCGAACCCAAAATCGTTCAGCCATTCAATATCCATACATTCCCCGCCAATACCTTCTACGATCAGGAAGTGTTCTGTCCAAACTAAATGTGCTATCATCCAATATGCGCTATTCATTTTGACACCGTTTATATCATATACTTTATGAATATCCAGTCCTTCGAATTTTGAAATGTAGTATTTCGAAAGGTTCCGTGCCATTTGGTATGTCTCTATGAGAGCTTTTGTTTTAGTGTTTGCCATTGTTGTGATAATTTGTGTTAAACGAATATATTTTTTACGAAATTAATATGCTTCTTTGATATTGCTAAATGCAGAATTCGCTGCATAGCAGCTATTTCGGAATAGATATGTTTAATATTTACTTCAGATTCAGCCTAACAACATTTTCAATGTGGAAAGTATGCGGAAACATATCAACCGGCTGAATTTTTGTGATATCATACTTTTCCTTAAGCAGGGCAAGGTCCCTTGCCTGTGTACCCGGGTTGCAGGAAACATAAATTATTTTCTTCGCTGCATACTCAAGCAAACTCTCAGCAGCTTTTGGATGAATACCGCTCCTTGGCGGATCGAGAATTATAGCATCAAATCGATCATTGCCTTGGTCTGCTGTCAATTTCTCAAGGTATTCCTTAACATCCATATCTTTGAATTCACAATTAGTCACCCCGTTCAATTCTGCGTTAACATTCGCCATTGTTATCGATTCTGCGCTCAGTTCTACTCCATATACACTTTTTACCTTACCCGATATATAAAGAGATATTGCCCCGCATCCGCAATACAGGTCAAGAACATTTTCATCTGTACTGAAATCAGCGAAATCAGCAACTGTATCAAAAAGCCTTTCGCACTGTTTTGAATTGGTCTGGAAAAATGAATTCGGAGTAATTTTGAACTTATAATTACCGATTTTTTCTTCAATGAAACCATCTCCGTAAATGACGCTAAAATTATCAGCTAAAGCAACTTGTGCTTTGGATTCAGTTAATGAATTAACAAGAGTAGTTACTTCGGGCACCTCATTTTGCAGTATAGCGGAGTACTCATTTATCAATTCAGGGTTGGAATCATATGTAATGAGGTTAACCATTAACCCGTTATTATTGACTGCTCTTCTTACTGCCAAGAATCTTAAATAGCCGCTATGTGTTTTAGTGGTATATATAGTTGTACCTTTTGGTTTGAAGAAATCTCGGGTTAAGTTGAGTATCTTGCTTGTTAATTCAGACTGCAGGTAACATGCCCTGATATCAAGTATCTTTTCATAAAATCCGGGAATATGGTAACCCACTGCGAAGCTTTTATCAATATTCTCGATTTGCATATCCTCAACCGTTAGCCACCGGTCATTGCCAAATGAAAACTCAAGTTTATTGCGGTAGAAATAAATATCATCTGAACCCAGAACTGGTGGGATTATTACATTTTCAAATCCGCCAATCCTTTCAAAAGCATTCTTAACAATGTTCTGTTTTATTTCAAGCTGCCTGGCATAATCAACATGCTGCATTTTGCATCCGTTGCATGTGCCAAAGTATTCACATTTGGGCTCAATCCTGTATGAAGAGGGTTCCAGTATTTCCAGCAGAGTTGACTCAGCGAACTTCTTTTTCTTCTTTTTTATTTTTACCCGGACTTTATCGCCCGGTACGGTTTTTGGGACAAAAACAACATATTCGCCGTTAATTCTGCCCACGCCATTGCCTTCAGCACCAATATCATCAATTAACAGCTCAACAACATCATCTTTTTTAACATTTTCCACTATATTACAGTATTATTACA
>JABFSP010000022.1 GCA_013140565.1 Ignavibacteria bacterium | reverse complement strand
GTATTCTATAGTGCAGATTCTTCCGTTTGGAAAACTGAGCTTACAAAACTACTTAAACAAATTGAACATGATAAAAATATTGATCGTTGATGATTCCGATTTAAAAATCAGAAACATATTAAAATCGATTGAGGATATTATTGACATTCATAAAATTTCGTGTGATGTTTCATCAGACAGAATCAACGCATTACGGTTGTTAAAGATTAACCAATATGATCTAATGATCCTGGACATTAGATTACCAAATCGATTTGGGGAGGATAGTATTGAGAATGGTGGCTTAAAATTATTAAATGAGTTAGAAGCAAATAAGAAGTATTTTTTACCTTTTCATATAATTGGTTTAACTGGTTATGAAGATGTGATAAAGAATAATAAAAATCGATTTGAAAATTCCCTGTGGTTTTTGATCAAGTATAGTGAATCGCACGAAGACTGGAAAATAAAATTACGGAATAAGTTAATTTACCTAATTAGCTCTAAAACATACCTGAAAAGTAATGATAAACTATGTTATGATTATGACATTGGAATTATAACAGCTATTCAAGATTCAGAATTAAAAAAAATACTCGAATTGCCAGCAAATTGGATGGAGTATAAAATAAGCAATGACAATGTTACGTACTTTGTTGGAATTTTCAAGAATGACACAAAATCCTTTAGAGTTGTCGCCGCCTCCTCAAATCAAATGGGAATGACAAGTTCAACATTATTAACTTCCAAGCTTATTAGTAATTTTCATCCTCATTATATAATTATGGCGGGAAAGGCAGCAGGTGTAAAACAAGATGGATTAAATTATGGAGATATTTTGCTTCCAATTTTAACTTGGGATTACAGTACTGGTAAATTATCGGAAAACGAAAATATTGAGATTTTTGAGCCAGAAAATAAACCAATTCCGATTAATGATGAAATTGAATTTTTTTTTAATGAAGCTATTCGTAAAAACCTTTTTCTGCATTCAATTAGAAATTCTTGGAATAGACAAAATATCCAATTTGAATTAAATGCTAAAATGGGTCCTTTTGCATCCGGACCATTGGTGATAACTACTTCTAACAAAATAGACCAAATTAAGGAGTATCAGCGCAAGCTAATCGGAATTGATATGGAAACTTATGCGGTTTTCTATACATGTTTTTATTCTTCTTTACCGAAGCCAGTTGCTATTTCAATTAAATCTATAAGCGATTTTGCTGATATTGAAAAAGATGATACATATGAAGAATATGCTTGTTATACCAGTTCACAGTTTATTTACAATTTTATTTTAGAGTTTTTGGAACCTGTTAGTAGATAAGCTAATGATAAAATTGTAACCCTTTTCCCTTGAATTTTTCCTCCATAATTATCAAATTATTGTAACCATAAATCTACATACCGGATTTTTCCTGAAAATCATTTGAGGGACAAGCCATGAAAAAACTTCATCCGTTTATTTCATTTCTAACAGCAGCCTTACTGCTTCTTATCACAGCAAAAGCGCTTGGGCAAAATTGCACATATACCTGGCAGGCACAGAATTCAGGTTTTGCGGGCCAGCTTACATCTGTTAAAGCCGTAAGTGAACTTGTTTGCTGGGCGGGCGGGGCAGGTGCAGTAGTCTTTCTTACAACTGACGGAGGCGCAACATGGCTGAATGCCAATCCAAACCCCGGTGTAGTAGTTGGTATGACAAACAGCATTGATGCAATTGACGGCAATACCGCATGGCTTACATCTACCAATGGAGGCAATGCGTTCATATATAAAACCACAAACGGCGGAGTTTTATGGCAGCAGGTTTTTACATTGCCAAGAGTCATATTTGGATTGGAAATGACCGACGCATTAAACGGTTTCGCGTTTGGTGACCCGATCGGGAATGTTTGGCAGTTACTGCTTACAACCAACGGCGGTTTGAACTGGCAGCTCTCACCCAATGCTCCCTCAGCAAATAATATCGAAGCATGCCTGCCGGGCAGCTTCCAGGTTTCATTGCCGAATATATGGTGGGGCACAAGCATTACAACTGTTTACCGCTCAACCAACAGCGGCGTAAGCTTTACCTCCCACGAAGCGAACGTTTCGGGGATATATATCCTTGCTATACATTACAATTCAGCAGGCACGGGATTTTCCGCAAGCATATCACTGTCAAAATCAACCAATGGCGGCGAAAGTTATTCCTCACTTCCGGCTCCGGGCGCGGGCAATATTGAATCGATACAGGGTGAAGGTGAAAACTTCTGGTTCATACGCGGCACGGGTATTTACCGCTCAACAAATACGGGCAGTTCATGGGAGCAGGTCCATACAGCAGCACAGACATTAATGCAGATGGATTTCCCTGATGGACTCACCGGCTGCCAGATGGGCTGGGCAGTTGGCATGGGAGGCGGAATTTACAAAATGACGGGCAGTCTTGTTGGTACGGGGAATAATCAGAATGAAATTCCGGAAACTTACCTGCTTAAGCAGAATTATCCAAATCCGTTCAACCCTGAAACAGTGATAGAGTTCTCAATCCCGCAGGCAGGCTTTACAAAATTAAAAGTTTACGATCTGCTGGGCAATGAAATTGCCGAATTGGTTTCCGGGGAGTTAAGTGCAGGGAATTATTCGGTTAACTTTAACGAGGCTAATGTTGCCGGCGGAGTATATTTTTATACACTTAGCTCCGGTTCGTACAGCTCAACTAAAAAAATGGTAATTATTAAGTAAAAATAGCTCAATTTTTAAACTTTTAAATCCGGCTCTGCCGGATTTTTTCATTATATTAACTACCTGTTAACCCTACAAAAAGATGATTTTCAATGCTTGATTTATTATTCTTTATCCTTTAAACTTAATGATATGGAACTTGTCAAACATTAGATCCGTATCAATTTATATATTATTTTCACAGGGAACATTATATCCGATTAATTGATTAATTATTAAAATTGAAAAGATGAAAATCATAATTCTCTCAGCAGTATTTTTATTACAATCTGTACTTATCGCTCAGAATGCAAACGATATCACTTTAAAGAATCAGGATAAA
>JABFSP010000238.1 GCA_013140565.1 Ignavibacteria bacterium | reverse complement strand
CGGCACAATAGGTACAGTTGCATCGCAGCCAAGGCTGATGGTGGGGCAAGGCGCAATTATCGCAACAGGTGCGATAGACTATCCCGCTGAATAACAGGCAGTAACAAAAGATATAATTACTATGCTGGGAATAAGTAAAGTAATGAATATAACCAGCACCTATGACCACAGGATTATTCAGGGCGCTGAATCAGGTATGTTCCTTCAGAAGATGCACAAGCTTTTGATCGGTGAAGAAGCGTTCTATGAAAATATCTTCAGCGATCTTGGAATGCCCGTAAAGCCGGTTGTTTGGAAACTTGATAACAACCCGGAAAATTTTGACGGTATTGATAATCTTGAAGAAATAGAAAAGCAGGCTAAAGCAATTCAGCTGATAAATATGTACCGAGTTCGCGGACATCTGCTTGCAAACCTTGATCCGCTGAAACCGATAGCAAAGTATCACCCTGAGCTTGACCCAAATACATACGGTTTTACTGTATGGGATTACGACAGGCAATTCATAACACCAAGGCTTGCAGGCTTAAGGACAGCAACGCTGCGCGACATCCTTGATATAGTGCAAAAAACTTACTGCGAAAACATTGGTGTAGAATATATGCATATCCAGGACCCGCAGGAAAGAATATGGCTTCAGGACAGAATGGAGCCTATCAAAAATCAGCCTTCGTTCACAAATGATGAGAAGAAACATATCCTCTATAAGCTTATCCAGGGGGAAAATTTTGAAAAATTTGTTGATAAAAAATATATTGGTCATAAACGCTTTTCACTTGAAGGCTCTGAAACAATAATCCCGGTGCTTGATTACCTTTTGGGACTTGCCGCTGCCGATAAAGTTGATGAATTGGTACTTGGCATGGCTCATCGCGGCAGACTTAACGTATTGGCAAATATAATCGGTAAAAACCTTCAGGAAATATTTTCTGAGTTTGAGGATATTACTGATGTTGATTCCGTAGAAGGCTCGGGTGACGTAAAATATCATTTGGGTGCTTCAGGAGTTTATGAAACAATATATGGTGATGAAATAAATGTTTCGGTGGCATCAAACCCAAGTCACCTTGAATTTGTAAACCCGGTTGTTGAAGGAATAGTACGCGCAAAACAAACCATGATGAACGATACTGAAAGGAATAAATTCATTCCTGTAGTTCTTCATGGTGATGCAGCCATTGCAGGCGAAGGAATCGTCGCGGAAACACTTAATCTTTCACAGTTAAGAGGATACAGCACAGGCGGTACAATCCATGTTATAATCAATAACCAGATCGGTTTCACAACTGCGCCTGTTGACGCGCGTTCTACCGTGTACGCATCAGATGTAGCTAAAATGGTGCAGGCACCGATATTCCACGTGAACGGTGATGACCCTGAGGCTACAATGCTTGTTACCAAGCTTGCATATGATTACAGAATGATGTTCCATAAGGATGTAGTGATAGATGTATACAGTTTCAGGCGTTTGGGACACAATGAATCAGATGAACCTGCATTTACACAGCCCGTATTATATAAGGCAATCAGGAATCATCCAACAGTGAAGAATATTTACCAGAATAAGCTATTGACTGAGAAGGTAGTTACAGGTGAGGATGTGAAAGTTATGGAAGAGAAGATATATGATATTATGGATAAGGGTTACACAAAGGCTCATGAACGTGAAATGGTTTTTAGATCTGATACGCCGATAAGGCTTACCGATGAACAGGTTAATATAATGAGATCGAACCAGCTTCCGAAAATTACAATGGAAGACCTGAATAAGGTAGTTGACATAATAACAACTTTACCGCAGGATTTTCACCTTCATCCGAAGCTGAAAAAATTCATAGACACCAGACGTGAATTTTTAACAGGAGATGTGCTTGTTGACTGGTCATTTGCTGAAGCACTTGCGTATGGTACGCTGCTTATGGAAGGAATTCCTGTGAGACTGAGCGGACAGGATAGCGCTCGCGGAACATTTTCGCAAAGGCATATTGTACTTACTGATATGGAAACCGAAAAGGAAATTATACCGCATAACAATATTGCACCAACGCTTGCACAGATAGAACCGCTGGATAGTCTGCTTTCAGAAGCTGCTGTTTTAGGATTTGAGTTCGGTTACAGTACAGCCGACCCGCTTTCATTGGTATTATGGGAAGCGCAATTCGGTGATTTTGCCAATGCAGGTCAGGTAATTATAGATAATTTCATCGCGGCTTCACAGGATAAATGGAACTTACCAAGCAATATGGTATTATTATTGCCGCACGGCCAGGAAGGCCAGGGACCTGAACATTCAAGCGCAAGACTTGAAAGATTTTTAACTCTTTGTGCGGATGATAATATGACGATCTGTAATCCTTCAACACCTGCGCAGTATTACTACCTGTTAAGGTCACAGGGCAAATACAACAACAGGAGGCCGCTTGTTGTAATGACGCCGAAGAGTTTGCTGAGACTGCCTGAGGCCAGGTCAACTAAAAATGATTTTGTAGGCGGAAAATATCAGCTTGTTATTGATGATGAATTCATAACGAACAAATCAGAAGTGAACAGAGTCATCCTGACCAGCGGCAAGTTCTATTACGATCTTGCCAAGCACAGAAAAGAAAATAATATTACAAATACAGCCATAGTAAGAATTGAAAGATATTACCCGTATCCTTCAGAAGAAATAAAGGAAGTATTGAAGACCTATGAAAATGCAACAGAGGTACTCTGGTCACAGGAAGAGCCGCATAACATGGGAGCCTTAATATTCATGTCATACAGGCTTAAGCGTGACCTCAGGGAGATGGGAAGCAAAATGACGCTTTATGGAGTAAGCAGGGATGAAAGTCCGGCTCCGGCGCCCGGATCACATTCAATTTTCAATCAGACCCAGAAAAGGCTTCTGAATGAGGCATTTTCAGAAATAAAAAAGATAGTTGACATAAAGTAGTTATATATAGTTCTTTAAAAACACCGCAGAGGAAAACCAGCATACTGGTTTTCCTCTTTTTCATGTTTACCTGTATCCACAAATCAACCGTTATGCTGATTTTTGTCTTTAAGGATTGAATATATTGGTTACTGCAACAATTGACAAAACACTTACCCGCTCTAACCCGAATCGCTATTTACACACGTTAACTTTTAAGCTATTTTAGTATTGTAATTGATAAAAAACATGACAACCTTTACTTCCATAGAGGTGAAATTATGAACACAGACATCACAGCATTCAAAAAAAGAAGTAATGTTTTCATTGCCGGAGCATTGACAATATTTCTTGTGATCATAATTATCGGCTTTATCTTTGGCTGAGTAATTGTGAAAGCATGTATCCGGCAAAAACGAATTCTGCTGTCTGAAACAGGGCAGCAGAATTCATAAAAACCCAACAATTATAAATGCCCTATCGTCATTAATTTAAGGTAAATAGAGTTAATATAACGGGTTAGGGTGATTGTCCTTATGGACTGCTTGTTGTAATTTTAAATGAAGGAAAAAAACAATTTTTAATAATATACTAATGGAGAACTCCAAAAGATGAACACTGATCAAATAAACAAACAGCAAATGAATCAACAAATGACCCAGGTAAATAAGAGCAGTAATATATATATTGGAACGACAATATTTGTAATGCTTGCAATTATTGTAATTGGATTTGTATTCGGTTAAGAGTGTTTTAACATACTTTTTTTCACCATGAAAGCTTTGTTCGACGGACAAAGCTTTTTTCTTTTGAACTCATCCCCATACCCCGGATAACATAGAAATCGGGTTCCACTCACCATAAAATAAAATAAGCTCAGAAGTAATAACTTCTGAGCTTAGCAATTAAAAGTCGGGGTGAACCCGCCTCGGCGGGACGGCCTTCCCGACACGGAGTGTCGGGACGCTCTACCGGGCATTGAGCTCAATCCATCTTAAGACCCTTTGCTTATTTTTGAAAGATTTCAGTTTCTTCTCCAATAATATAGCCTCAGTCCTGGATTCAAATCCTTTTGCAAAAAGAATTTTCCACGGACCTTTGTTTTTAGTGCTTGGTGATATATCAGAGTTGTGCTGTAGCAAGCGATTGTGGATGTTATTCGTCTGACCAATGTAAAGTCTCTTGGTCGATTCCGACTGAATTATGTATGTGTAATAATTCATTGTCGGGGTGAGAGGATTCGAACCTCCGGCCTCCTAGTCCCGAACCAGGCGCTCTACCGGGCTGAGCCACACCCCGAAATAATGATGAATGCAAATATAAGTAATTTTGAGGAATTAATAAATTCAGAAAATTAAACAATTTTATTGTAACATTGCATCCTCTTAGTTGATGTTAAATGTAAAAATAGAATAAAAAAACCAGTTTAGATCACTGGTCTTTTCAATGCATGAAGGAGGTTTAATTAATCATGATATGCAAATCATATTAAGCAGAAATGATCACCAATTTGTAGTAACAGTACCTCTTATCAGAAACTCATCAAAGTTGTTAGAGCTTGCTGCCCAATCTGTATACAGATTCTTCTCAGTCCGTATTTCAAAAGTTACGTTCTTGATAATATTGAACGATGTCGTTAAATAAAACATTCGTTTCCTGTTCTTATCTTTTTCGACCCCGGTCGAAAATCCGATCATATTAGTCCATACCTCTTCCAGCGTATAGCTTGCAAAAGCGTCAAATGAAAGTATCCTGCTGTAATCATTCACATAATCAGAATGGATCAGATTAACACTCGCCGAGAGGCTTAAGGGAATATTGAATGATAATCCCTCACTTAATGTTAAGCTGTTTGATGTGTACCCGCTTGCAGTATCAAGTGAGGTTGCCTGGTTGAACATGTATGAAAGATTTGATGATAAATTCATCTTACCAAACCGCAGATTATGACCTGTATTAACCAATACAAGATGATTTTTGTAATCAAACTTGTATATCGGGTCAGATGCATTATTTGTCATAAAATTCGGCATGTATGCAAGCATAACATATGGATAACCTTTAAAATTAAGGTTAACTGTAAGATTAGGGATTGTTGTATTAGTGGTGTAACTTTTTGAGTTAATTAAATTATCCCTGAACCATTTAAATGACGCTGTTACCGAAACCTGTTTGTTTATGAACTTCTGTGATATTTTAGTTTCAATTTCCAGCTTATCACCTCTTAATGTCGGGTTACCAAGTGTAACGAAGCCCGGTCCCACCATTCTTAGCGATGCTGTCACTTTTGTGTTCGTCTTCTGATTATCAAATATTGATCTAATTGAGTACGAATAATCTATCTGGCTGGATATCTTTGGGTGGAACATATTTTTTATAAATGATGGGATAGATCTATTTTCAAGGTCAGCGTCACGGTTATCCCTTGTCAGCATTGAACCAACTGCCTCGGCTTCAAATGAAAGCTTATCCTTTAAAAAATTAAGTTTACCCTGAATGCCAAAAAGATAATTAGAGTTAGGCGTTAATAATTGATTAGTTGAATCAACAATAATAGAACCGGCTTTATCATTTGCATAAAGACCGGTAAGGTAAATATGACTTTTATCTGACTGACCATATCCAATTCTGCCGGAATAAAGATCCCTGCGATATGATACATTATCAATTGGTTTCTGATTCTTCTGTGCCGTAGCTGCGATGTAGAACCAACCAGGGTTAAATTCTACATTAATGCCTGATACTGGGACACCCTGCATAGTAAAAGGAGTATATGAAGGATATGTTGTTCCTATACCAAGTGTTTTGAAACTTGAAATTAGTTTCAAAACAGGGTTCATTTTTCCCATAACCTTACTTTTGGCGTCACTTTCAAGTTTATCCTTTTGTTTATCGGTTAAGTTTGATAGTTCTTTTTTACCTTCTTCAAGTATTTTATCCTTCTCTTTATTTATTCTTTCCGTTATGAAATCTTTGATCGTTGAAACATCAAGGTTTAGCCCAATAGAATTAATATTCTGTCTTGAAGCTGAGTTTTCACTTGAAAACAGGAACGAAGATGTAAATGGCAGTCCGTATAAGCTAACAGATGGTGTCAAATCTAAATACCCGTATCTTGGTTCTTTATCAGACCCCGTGCCTGAACGGTTTGCGGATTCACCGAAGAGCTCACTGTTAAATGAGAACATAAATGTTTTCTTCTTAGCAGAAAGATATGAACTACCCATGTTTACATCAAAATTTCCATCAAGATTCGCACCCCAGTATTTTTTCATCATGCCAAGTTCCCTGGTCTTAGAGATCTGTTTCATCTCTCCGAAAGTAAAATCATATACTTCGCTGGTTGAAAGCAAATTACCATTCAAATATGCCTCGACCTGCCATGCGTAACTCATCCCTTCTTTAAACTGCCTTGCTGCAATAGGGAATTGAAAACTGGTTGATTTAATACTGCCATTACTAAAAAAGAGCGGATTTGACTGCATTGCGTCATATCCGGATTGCATTCCGTATATATCCACTATCTTCAATTTATAAGTTACAGATTGCCCTTTTGCAATTGGCACTGGCGGCATCCATGAGAAAATCAGGTTCATCGGGAGAATCGACTGATTATCATCTTCCTGAGGTATTATGCCAGTATTGGTTCTTCTGTCAACTTGCGCATCAGCCTTTTGGAAGCTACGGAACTTCTGTTTATCGCCCGGGTAAACCAGCATAACTTGTGACACCAACAACACCTCCTGTGTAATACAATCAGTACCCAGTACTTCACCTGTAGAAGCGTTAATTACATCAACGCAGATATCATAGTTACCTGTCGGTAATTGACCCATTCTGGTAATTACATCTTTATACTTTTCATTTTTCTCATTAATAGTAACCTTTCCTACATCACCTGTCTGCACTATTTTTGTACCTGGAGGCAGTTCAAATGTATTACAGGACGCGTCAATTATCAATCCAATAATAGCCTCCGTCGATCTTCCATGCAAATAAACACGGTAAGTTTCCTGGGTAGGATTAATAATTGTAAGCTTAAACATATCTTCCGTAAAGAATACATTTGGAGGTGGTTTTTTTAATCTTATAACAACCTTGCCAGACTGTGAATATATGTTCTGTGAAATTAAGGCTATTACAATAAACATTATGAATTTTAGTTTTCGCATTTATGTTCTATTTGTTTTCCTTAATATTGTTTTCTATCTGTTCTTTGTACTTTTTGCACGGACAGGTCGGAACATCTTTCCAGTAAAATTCCTTCTCAATAATTCCTGTGTTAGTTTCTATTTTACAAATGTATTCACCTTCAGGCAGATCATATTCAGTAATATCAAAATTATACCTGTCCGGTTTTAGATCTACATTTTTGAGTACTTTTATAAAATTACCTGACCTGTCATACAACGATACAGTAACCGCTGTACTGTTAAGAATATCAATATTAAAGAATGACTTTTCTGTAGATTTGCAATTATAAAGAGTATCCATGGGTTTAAGTATTTCGTTAAATATTGTTCCCGGATAACCTTCACCCCTTGGTCTATCTATTTTTTTGAACATTCCTTCAACTTCTTTTACACTTTCCATCATTTTTTTAGGATCAGAAAAAGTACCTGTACTGCCTTTTCTTACTACTTTGTAACAAACAAGTGTATCGCAAACAACACATGTTGTATCTGTGAATTTATACCGCAGACAGAAATCTATTGTATCACCGCAGCAGCTTAACGGATTTGCATCCGGCAGACTTAACGATAACTTGATGGTTCTTTTATTTACTCCCATCATATTTATTCCTGGACCGCTAATGCTCCCCCAGGTAATACTCCTTGGATTTGAATTCATTGTTAAAGCTGTAGCCGGAGGAAGTGTGACATTTGGTCCGGTAAGTCCGGTAATATTAGCAACAGCAAATGGCAAAGTAATCGGGAACAGGGAACCATATCTGAACGGTGCATTATAACACTGCTGGCAATCTATATTACTGTTCTTTAATGATATTGATACAACTGATACTTCAACTTTTCTAATCCTGTTAGGTCCCGCTTCCATAGTAGCCGCTATCTGAAAATTCAGGATCGGATGGCTTTGAGCTGTAACAGAAGTATTTGTTATGTTCCTGATAAATCCCTTACAACAATCATCATTTTGTGTGTTAGGCGGTGGCGGACATACATTCATTCCCCCTATAGCAAGAACTTTCGAGGAATCAGACCCATACCCTATAACTGCCAAAACCTGCAGAAAACCGGGAAATGTTGCAAATGTATTATGCCAGGGTCCATTAATTGCCTGAGTTGGCGGTGTTAGCGGAAAACCAAATGTAGAGCCTGCCGGAGATAGATCGTAAGTAGGTACACCGGATGAACCTGTAGTTGTTACAGTAATTGAGCCCAAAGCTGCCACATAACCAAATTGGTTTGTAAGGGGTGTGCATGTAGAACCAAACAGCGCACCTCCTCCGCAAACAAAAGCAGCTACATCGTTACCCCTGGCATTTATTGCGTTAAGTTCAGCCTGCGTTAAACCACCCGTTGAACCGGTGGGACAATAAGCATTCACTACTGCGATCATTTTGAATCCGCTGAATGACTGCGCTGTAATATTTGGCGCAGTATTAACAAAAGTTATTGTTTGACCTGTTGCGGTACCAATTAGTGTCCAGAATTGTGTAGCCATATCAAAAGGTGTTACCTGGTCTTTGCCTCCTCCAATGACAAGAATACCTGAACCGCCGTTTGTTACATTAGTGAACATATTATTGTAAATTGCAGCCCATTGATTTATCGTGCCATGTCCGCCTAACTGATCTGATGCAGGGTTGTTTCTGAAACCACATTCCGTATCAACACCAACCAGTAGTACAGGGCCTGATATCAGGAATGAACAGAAAAAAAGATTAAGAATTAAAAAAGTAGTTACTCTTATTATTATATTATTCATTATTTTTTACCTGCTTTCATAGAATTATTACGCACAGCTCTTTTAGATATTGTTACTTTTGACCTGTAACCCTGGCTCTCGCCTTCAAATTGTTTTTTCTTCATCATTTCTTCCTGTTCTTCATAACTTTTTTTGTATTCTTCATTATCCTTATTTTCTTCCTCCATTAATTCATCATCAATTTTCATTTTCTGAATTTTTTCATCGTAAATTTTGCCCATTCCGGTTGTTACATTTCTGATATACGTATAACAAATTGATGTATCGCAGGTAGCGCATGTTGTATCGGTAAATGAAAAATTTATACAGAATTTTATTGTATCAGAGCAGCATGATAAATTTGCTTTTAAAGGGAATATTAAATACATATTTAAAGGAACCCCGCTATTCATATTACTTCCGTTTCCTGTCCATATCACTTCATGGCTGTAAGAATTAACTGAACCGCTTGGAGTAAATGATACACTGGAAAAACCCGGCAATGTTGGAGAGGGAACGCTGTTTACATTTCCCCAATATAAACTGGAATTATTGCACTTCTTACAAGCCTCATTGGTTAGCTTCCATTCAAAGTAATTCATATTTGCCACAATTTTTTTTATCTTATTCGGACCTGCTGTTAATGTTGCGTTAAACTGGTATGCTCCCGGCGTACTTGCCGGAATAATTGAAATGTTTGTTATAGTTCGTTTAAAGTTCTCGCAGCAGTTTTTGTTACACATTGGCGTGTTCACACGGTATACTGTTGTAGCATTAAATCCGATGGGGTTTGTATTATCTTCCATTTTAACTGTAAAATCTAAGAAAGATGGAAAAGAAGAAAACGTAGCAGAACCTGTGATCACATAACTCCCCATGTACGGTATACCACCAACCGGGGATGGTGTTGTGGGAATAGTCGGAGCGCTTACTAATGGTGACGGAAATATTAAAACAATTGATGCCTTTGCCGGATTTAAAGGTCCCGGGCTTCCGTTTGGATTATTATTTCTTACTTTAACCTGGTAATTGTATTTATTCGGGGTGAGTGAATCACATCTTATAATTACAGTATCAACTATGACCTGGTACTGCGCACTCATCATTTTAAACGACCAAACCTCACTCTGAACATCTCCGCTTGATACCTGCCATGCACACTTCATACCCATCATGATAACTTTAACTTGCGAAGGAGCAACATGGTGTGTTGTAGTTTTAATATCATTTACTTCGAGTATTGCTCTGTTCTGTTTCATCGCAACATCAGGCGACTGCTCCCCCTTGATTTCAACGATTTTTAGCGTATAAACTTCCGCTTTTGGCAGCGGTGTCCAGCTAAAAACAATCGGCTGAACCGGATCAACTTCTTCGCCATCTGAGGGAGAAATTAAGGATATGCTGCCAGTTTGCTGAACAGGCTGTGTAATACAGTTTTCCGAACCAATAACTTCGCCTGATTCATTAAACGCTGATACGCATATCGTGTAATTACCTTCAGGAGCATTTCCGGTCCTTAGAATAATTTCTTTATATCTTCCGTTATTGTACTTGATCTCAGCTCCTGAAAAATCACTGTACTTATAACTGGTCTTCCCCGGTTTAATCGTAAAAACCTTGGATTTACCTTCTATGATCAACCCGTCTTTATCCTCAGTTGCTGTTCCTAATAAATAAATTTTCAAATCACCTCCTGAAGTGTTATCAAGTGTCAGGTCCCACATATTACCAACACCCATCAGGTTTGGCGGCGGTTGTTTTAAAATGATGCGTATTTTATCACTTTGCGCGTGAAGGCTGAATACTGTGCAAAATATCCA
>JABFSP010000069.1 GCA_013140565.1 Ignavibacteria bacterium | reverse complement strand
GCCATATCTTTCTTTTATCATTGAACATGTCCGGAAGCAAAATCATTTCAAAAAGCGTGTTTTTGTGACTTAAAAGCAGGGTTTACATTATATTACATATTATTCATCATTTTTGTAGTAAATTTGTATATTAAAGCTAAAAAAGGAACTTAAACGTATAATTTGATATTGTAAATAAAACAAACATCAAATTGTGTTCCAAATATAAGTTGGTTATAAACAATAAATTGATTTCATCCAAAAATTTTTACACAACTCCTGAAAAAATAAATGTAAATGTTCCGGTACCCGGTAAATGAATAAAACACCTCTCAAAATAATACTCATCTTACTTCTCAATAGTCTGTTTATTTTTTCGCAGAGTACATCTGTAATTAAAGGTACTATCACAAAACCTGATGCTGCCCCGCTTGATGGTGTTGTGTTGGTGCTCACTTCTGATAATACCAAAGAAGCAGGCACAGAAACTGATGCCTCCGGAAAATACATATTCAGGAATATTGTGCCGGGGGTGTATGATCTGAAAGCTGATCTTATTGGGTTTAAATCAGCGGAGCGGAAAAAAATTAATGTATACGGCGGCGATACAATTACAATGGATATTATTCTGGATGACGAAAGTTACTCCACCGAGGATATTGATGTTGTTTCAGAACGATTCCGCCAGGCGCAAAACGATATGCGTATCAGCCTGCAAAACCTTTCACCTAAAACCACACGGGTAATACCGGGTGTAGGCGAAGATGTTTTGCGCTCATTGCAAACGCTCCCGGGCGTAAGCGCACCAAATGATTTTTCATCGCAGCTAATCGTGCGCGGCTCAGGTCCTGACCAAAACCTGATTGTGATGGATAACATTGAAATTTTTAATCCCTACAGGCTTTATGGTGTGTTCAGTATGTTCAACCCGGAAACACTTGAAGATATTAATTTAATCACAGGCGGATTCCCTTCAAAGTATGGTGACAGACTCTCAGCAGTGCTGGAAGTCTCCAACCGCGAAGGAAGTAAGACAAAATATTTCACGGGACAAACAAACGTAAACATTGCAAACGCAAATCTCGTGTTCAGCGGAAAAATTCCGTTCAAAAATATTCCCGGTTCATGGATTGTATCAACCCGAAGGAGCTATTATGATCTTATTCTCGGACCCTTTGCAAAAAAATCGGGGCTGATAGACGAAAGTGCATCATTCCCCTCGTTCGAGGACGTGCAGGGTAAAATTACTTTTGGTCCATTCAAAGATCATAAGTTCATTGTGAACGGCATTTACTCCCGTGACGGAGTGAATATCATTCCGGGTGAATCAAAAGAGCTTGAAGATTCCGTATCAGTGCGCGACCAGTCATCAAATGATGTATTAGGCTTCGCCTGGCACTACGCGCCGAATACAAATTTCCTGACCAAAACAACATTATCATGGTACCGTAACAAAGGCGATGCGCAATTTGGCGGAGAGTTGCTTGACCCCGTACTGGATAGGGAAACCTACTCACCCGAAGTGCGCGACAGCCTTAGAGCCCTTGGGCTCTTTCTGGGCATAGGATTCAAATCTCAGTACACATTCCGTAAATACTCTGTGCAGAACAATACCATATTCCTTTCCGATGGCCATAAAACTGAAATAGGTGCGGGTATTGATATATTGCGCACAGACCTTTCATTTACGCTTGATCTTGATGAGCGCCTCAGGGCAATTGTACAGAACAATCCCAACTTCAACGCAATATCAAACGGTCAATTGGATGGCAAAGATTATTACCGCGCAAACGTGTTTGCGCAGGATAGACTGAAAATATCGGATAAACTGTATACCCAGTATGGCTTGAGGATTGATTACTTTGCCATCAATAAAAAAGCGTACCTCTCGCCACGCATTAATCTATCATATGCAATTGATAAGGTCACAACTATACGCGCGGGCACGGGCATATATTACCAGTCACCCGGCTATGAAAAGCTAATCGACGCGCAGATATTTTTTGACCTCACCGAAGATAAAGCGAAAAATCTCGAAGCAGAGCGTTCAGTGCATTTCATACTCGGAGCTGAAAGGTGGCTATCAAATGATATGCTTGTAAAATTTGAAACATATTATAAGCAGTTCACCAATTTAATTGTGCAGGAAAAACTCACAGGGTACCGCTATGAATATTACAGGTATGACCCGAATAATAACACTCCCGAATACCTCCGTGACCCCGATAACTGGTACCGCAGTTCAAGCAAACTGCCGTATGATTCAGTTACAGCGACACCAGTCAACGGCGCAAGCGGTTATTCATACGGATTTGAGTTCTACCTTGAGAAGAAACCTGTTAACCCCAGTGCGAAATTTTCGGGGTGGCTAAGTTATTCGCTCAGCTTCGCAAATCGCAACCGCGATGGCGTGTTAACGCCGTTCAGATATGACCAGCGTCACTCCGTAAACCTCGTTGCAAATTATAAGCTGCTTAGCTGGCTTGAGCTTGGAGCGCGGTTCAATTATTCATCCAACTTCCCTGTCACACTGCCTAAAGGCATTCGTCCAAGGGTTGTGGGTGATTCATTAGCTGTACTGCCAATACTGAATCTTGTGCAATTTGATTTTGAGTTTGGCGGCGATGATAACAAATTTGCCGATAAAAAGCCTGAATATCACAGGCTGGATATACGCGCTACCGCATACACAAAGTTTTGGGGCATTGACTGGGGATTCTACATTGATGTAATAAACGTTTATAACCGCCAGAATGTTATAGGATATGACTTCTATATTGATGATAACCTGCAGGTTCAGTTGAAACCAATTGGGCAGTTCCCGATATTACCAACTATAGGGGTAAATGCTAGATTTTAAAAGTAGCTGATAATGTCATTTATTTATAAGATTGCCGCGTCGCTATCGCTCCTCTCAAATGTCACTTTTTGCGAGCAAAGGCTTCAGCCTTTGAGTGGCAATCTCATGAGTTGAGGGAAAGTTGAATTTACACCAAAATTAATGTTTTCTACTATTTATATGTTTTTTTATCAAAATAATTTATAATATTAACCAAACTAAATGGAAATAATGAAGTTAATAAAGATCTCCAGCCCCGGAATATTAATAAGATCATTTATTGCCGCATTTATCATTATTGCGGCTTCCCAAAACGTGTTCTCACAGTTTGGTCAGAATAAAGTACAGTATAAAGTGTTTGACTGGAAGTACCTGCAGTCACAGCATTTTGATATATATTTCAACCAGGGCGGCGAATACATAGCGCAGTTTACTGCGGTTGCTGCCGAGAGTTCACTAGTCAGCCTCGAAAATAACATAGGCTACGGCATCAAGAACAGGATTCCGATACTCGTTTTCAATTCACACAATGAATTTCAGCAGAACAATGCCGTAGATGAATATCTTTCCGAAGGTATCGGCGGCGTGACCGAGCTTTTTAAGAACAGGATAGTTGTACCTTTCGAAGGCGACTATGATAAGTTCCGGCACGTTATCCACCATGAGCTTCTTCATGCGTATATGAATGATCTCTACTATGGCGGCTCTATACAGAATATAATTTCACAGAATATTTCGCTTCAGTTCCCGGGGTGGTTCTCAGAGGGAATGGCGGAATACCAGTCACTTGGCGGAATGGATAAAGCCAATGACATGTTCATCCGTGATGCGGTGATATACGATTACCTCCCACCTCTTGATTACATTGATGGCTACCTCTCATACCGTGGCGGGCAAAGCTTCTTTTCATGGCTGGCTGATGAGTACGGTAAAGAAAAAATTGGCGACCTGATGATCCAGATAAAAGGTCTTGGCGATGTTGATGAAGGATTCGTAGATGTGTATAATCTTGGGATAGAAAAACTTTCTGAAAAGTGGCACAAGTCACTGAAGCAAACTTACTGGCCTGATATAAATTCAAGGCAGGAGCTCAACGATTTCGCTATGCGCCTGACTGATTCAAGGCAGGGCGATGGTTTCTACAACACTGCGCCATCAATATCGCCAAAGGGTGATAAGGTCGTGTTCATTTCTAACCGTGATGATTATTTCAGTGTTTATATTGCGGATATAAAATCAGGTAAGATTATAAAAAAGCTCATCGGTGGAAACCAGACCGCGGATTTTGAAGAGCTGCATTTGCTTACGCCGGGATTATGCTGGTCTCCCAACGGGAAGAAGATCGCAATATCAGTAAAAAGCGGCGCAAAAGATGCAATTTACATCATTGACGTTGAAAGCGGTGATGAGCAGGAACTGCCTATGGAATTTGACGGAATATTTTCGGTTGACTGGAACCCCGTGAATAATTCACTTGTACTGCGCGGAGATAACTCAAAACAATCCGATATCTGGATATATGATTTGTATCTGAAAAGACTGTTGCGTGTTACCAATGACCTCTTTTCCGACATTGATCCCAAATGGTCAAGAGACGGAAAGAAAATATATTTCTCCTCCGATAGAGGCAAATACACGAACCTGAACGATATCCCCTCTGATTTTGATATGAACGATTACGACTTTAAAGATAAAGATCTGTATGTGTATGATGTTGACACAAAACTGCTCACACGTTTTACTGAAGACAAGCATGCAAATGAATCAAGCGTAGTAAGCTCTGCCGATGGCAAAAAGGTGCTTTATATATCTGACCGAAACGGCATTGATAACATTTGGCTACGCGACCTTGAAACAGGCGATGAAAGACCTATCACAAATTCACTTGACCCGATTTCCCTGCTATCGCTCTCGGCAGACGGCAAGAGACTTGCCTTCTCCTCGCTTAACAAAGGTGGCTATGATATATTCTACCTGGATAATCCGTTCGATATCGATCTTGGTATGAAAGAGCTTCCCAATACGGTTTTTGTCCAGAAGAGGATCGACGAGATGAACAAACTCACCGGGGTTGATTCACTTAGAATATTCACAGATTCAATGCGGGTGATTGTGGATTCCCTCCAGAATCTCACAGGTGATACAAGCTCAGCAACTGTAATTTATACAGATGCCGACAGTACCACCATCGATTCAACTAAATCATTGTACGGCAATGATGTTTCGCTGAATTTAGATCCCGATAAATCCGATACAAACAAGCAGTCACCATCACAAAGACTTAAGCTGAAGGAAAAGAACAGGAGCAAATTCCAGCTTACCGATAATACCAATCCGGATGGAAGTTATAAGGTGAACAATTATAAAATTAAATTCTCGCCAGACCTGATTTACAGTAACGCGAATTACAGCAGCTTTTACGGAGTGCAGGGCCTGATCCAGATGGCGTTCAGCGATGTAACAGGCGACCACAGGATTTACGCCGCGCTTAGCGCTGTGCTTGACCTCAAGAACAGCGATTACGCTTTCGCTTACTACTACCTGCCAAAACGTATTGATTACGGAATTTCAGCGTATCACTCGGCAAGATTTCTGCTTGTTGGAAGGAACTTAGCCAGCTCGCAGCTTTACAGGTACAGAACAGTAGGCGGTGACCTTTCAATTTCCTATCCGCTCAGCAAGTTCAACAGGATAGATGGTGCGCTTTCATATAATCACTTAACAAAGGAAAACCTGGATAACCCGCTTGAGCCGACACAGAAACTTGATTTTGTAATGCCCGCAATAAGTTACGTGCATGATAACACACTATGGGGATATACCGCGCCTATAAAAGGCACAAGGTATAACTTGACTTTACTTGGTACCCCAAAAATTGGTTCAAACGGCGTGAGTTTCTTCAGCGCGATTGGTGATTACAGAACGTACTTTGATATTGCCGATGATTATACTTTTGTGTTAAGGCTTAACGCCGGGTACAGCGTGGGTAAGAATCCACAGCGCTTTTATATTGGCGGCACTGAAAGCTGGATAAATTACGAAATACAAAATGATGAGCTGCCGATTGAAGAGATACAGGATTTCGCGTTTTCAACGCCCGTTATGCCGCTGAGGGGATACAGCTACAACACACGCTCAGGCAGCAAGTTTGCGCTTATGAACGCGGAGTTCCGCTTCCCGCTTTTCAGATACCTGATACTTGGATTACTGCCATTCGGCTTCCAGAACATACAGGGCGTGTTGTTCGCGGATGCCGGTACGGTATGGACTCATAACAAGTCACTGCAGCTTTTCCAGAACATAAACGGCTTCCAGACGAAGGATCTTTTGCTGAGCATGGGAATAGGTACGAGGCTATTCTTCCTCTACTTCCCGATGAAGCTTGATATTGCCTGGACGTATGATATGCAGAAATTCTCACAGCCAAGATACATGATATCAATCGGCGCGGACTTTTGAGAGCAAGTCCGAAGGACTTGATCGCTGTGCCTTAATACTGCACTGCAGTAAGAAGGAAACCTTACTCTGCGCAGCAGAGGAAGGTCATAAACTAAGTAACAGGACTTGATCGCTACGCCTTACTGAGCGAAGCGAAGGGAGGTCAGCATAACAGGATAACGGTGTAAGGTGAAACCCTTTGGGGAAGAAACATAAATTCAAGAGTATTAGAGAAAAGGACGCGAACTTGACTTGCTGAGCTTCAGCGAAGAAAGTAGCGTCCTTTTTGTTTTCCCCTCCTGATATGACACCATACTCAAACAACGGAATTACCCTTTGGCTGAAGTTTACTTTTATCCTTAAAGAAAATATTCTTCAGGGTTTCACGGTTATTCATCATTACAATTACAAGTATTAAACCGTATATAATCTGCCGCATGTTTGCGGCGATGTTATTTGGCATACCCACAAAGCGCAATGCCTCGGGGAGAAGTATCATAAATGCTGAGGCGTAAAAACTGCCACGCAGATTACCCATTCCCCCGATAATTACAATTGAAAGTATAAAAATGGATTCATTAACGGTAAAGCTGGTGGGATCGATATACGAAATGTAATGGGCATACAATGCCCCCGGTATTGAAGCAAGTACAGCGCTTATAGTAAATGAAATTATCTTCATCCTGTAAACATTCTTACCGATACTCTGGGCGTATATTTCATCTTCGCTAATTGCAATTAATGACCTGCCGAAACCTGAACCTGAAATATTCTTTAGTATATACCATATAATGGCGGTAAAAATAACTGTAAGCAAAAGGAACGGTATTTTATCACTTATTTCAAATCCGAACAAACTGATTGCAGGAATGCCCGGGATGCCGAGCGGACCGCGGGTAAGATCCATCAGGTTATTCATAAGTGAAAAAATTATTACCTGAATGCCAAGAGTGCAGATAATGAAATAATCATCAACGGTCCTGAGTGAAATAAGCGAAATGATAAATGCCATAACGCCGCAAATAATCATTGCAATGGGTATGTTAAGCCAGAATGGATAACCGTAATTGACTGAAAGCAGGGCTGTTGTATAAGCCCCAATGCCGTAAAATCCGGCGTGCGCAAGCGATATCAAACCCGTATAACCTGAAACAAGGTTCAGGCTTTGAGCTAAAATAGTGTAAAAAGCTATCAGAATCAGCAGGTGGAGTATGTATTCCATTTACACTTCAACTTTCTTTAATCTCATACCGCTGAAGCCGAGCGGCTTCCATATCAGGAATATGATGAGAATTATAAAAGCGATGGCGTCCATCCATTTTGTATTGATGTAATAGGCTCCCAAATGCTGAGCGGCGGCTACGAGAAATGAACCTGCAATTAATCCTTTGGTGCTACCCACCCCGCCTATTATCATTGCGATAACTCCATACAATAGCAAATTAAAGCCAAAAGTCGGAGTCATATTGGTATCCATCGCAGAAAGTATGCCCGCAACAGCCGCCAGCGCGGAACCAATCACAAATGCTATCAGAATTACCCTGTTTGAGTTAATACCGTAGATATTTGAAAGCTCCGGGTTATTTGAAACAGCTTTAATTGATTTACCCGTACGTGATTTATTTAGAAATAAATTAACAACAATAAATAGTAAAAGTGATACACAAATTGTAACAATCTGAATTGTAGTAATGTACGCCCCGAATATTTCATGTCCAACAGTTACTTCACCTGTTCTTAAAACCTTAGTATCATCACCAAAGTATAGTGAAATCAGATTTTGCAGGATAACATAAAGCCCGATTGAAGCAATTAAATAATGCCATAATTCCATATTTCTTTTGCGCATGGGTTTGTAAACGAATAGCTCGCAGGAGATACCGATTATTGAAGTAGAGGTGATAGCCAGAATGATTGCCAATGACAAAGATAAATGAAGCTGAAATGTATATAAAAAGCAAAAATATGCTCCAAGAGTTATTACAGCAGCATGGGTAAAATTTAAAAACTTGGTAATATTAGTTATAATTGAAAAAGCCATACATAGTTGAAGATATATAACTGACGAAATTAAAATATTACTAAGTATTTGCAATGTGAATTAAAAGACTTTTTTCATAAATAATGAATGCGGGTCGTCATTCAAACCCAATATTAACGGTTCAGTGTACTCAAAATATTCTTTGATTGAATTTTTCCAATACCCTGTACTGCCTACTCTTGGGATTTTGTATGTTACTGACTGTTCTGTTTTATTGACCTTTTTTTCCATAGCGAAAAGGGTATTACCCGACAGAACAACATTTCCTTGTTCGAATAATACACTTAATGTTCTAGGTCTCTCTATCCCGGGATAATCATGGCTTTCTATCAAATCCCCCCAAACTTGTAATAAAGGTTCAATAGGAACATAATATTCGTTTGTACTTGGGTGCATATCTACTATGAACATATAAGGTTCTACATCTGCAATTACTAATTTTTGCAATAAAAGTGAAAGCTCAGCAATTGTTTTTTTTGGATCTTCTAAAAAAAAGTTAATATTATTTTTTATAGGTATTTGAGCATAGATATTAAAACCCGCCTTTTTTATTTTTTGGATTGCTATTATACTTTCAGGACTGATCATATTGCTATTTCCAATATGCGCCTGAATTGTAATTCTAACACCTGTTTCATCAGAGAAACTTCTTAGTATCTCCATCAATTGTGTATCGATTCTAAAAGGCAACCCGAGAAATATTGTACCTGTACATATTCTTAAAATCTTTAAATATTTTGCTTTTTTAAATACACTTAATAATTGTTCAATTAATTCATTTGAAAACATTAAAGGTTCCCCGCCACTTATGATAATATCGTAAACATTGTTTCCTCGTTTGTCTTCATTAAGCCATGCAACGGTTTGTTTCGCTTGTTCAATAACAGTAGATTTTTTTGGTATTATGACCTCTCCTAATTCTTGGATAGAATATTGTTTGTTACTACCAGTGAAGTATTCTCTTGTTCCTATCCTTGCTTTATAACAATCAGAGCAGCCAATTGGACAATGAAAATCTACGTTAAAGAGTAAAGTATGAGTAAATTTGTTTGCTCCTAATAATAAATTAGAGCCTGCATATTTAATAGCTGTAGGTTTAGATTTAAAGCCATAACTCCGGCTTTTACCGGATATAATTCCGTATGGGTCCTCTTGATTTGTTGATTTAAAATCAAAGTAGTCAGAAGGTGGGATGAAATAATCTATTACATTTTTACCTAAGACAATATTTAACGGCAGAATACTTAAATCATAATATGTTCTTTCGCGATGATTGTTTGTACATCCATCTAAAATAATTTTTCTTAAATGTTCCGTGTGTTGTTTGGTTAAGCTAAACATACTCCCAAAAGTATAGATTTCTTTAAATGTTGCTTTATTATTGAGATGTATACGATTATCTATATGGAACTTTACATCACCCCATAACTTAGATTTTGTCTCATCGTATATTTTTGATATTTTTAGACTAGATGTTAATCTGTTTAAGATTTTTTTGATTTTAACGTCGATAAATTTATTAAGATATGCGCTCCTTAAATCAAACATCTCTTTGACGTTAAAAGCTGCTTTTTTATGTATAATTTTATTTTGCATAAATTGTTTAATTACTTATCTTCCATACTATTGAAAAACCTAGAGAAAGCACCCAAAGAAACCACAAAATTGAGTATGTGCCTAATTGTTTATACGATTTGTTATTCTGAATAAATCCATCAGCAATATCTTCTTGTAATCTATTAGCTTCTTTTATATCAAGTCGCTCGTCATTGCGAAGAGACAAGGAAATTATTTTATCAATTGTCTGAAGTTTTTTTGAAATCCAAAAACCACAAATGGTTGGAATCACGAAAAAAAGGTTTAATAACATAGCCTCCCAGAACATGAAATCATTAAAGAACAAAAACCCATTGTTTACCCAAAGACCAGCAATAAATGATGAAATATTATTAAAAAAACTACTTCCAATCTTACGATATATATAACTTGAACTTATCATTGTATTATTTTACTTAATAATGAAGTAATTTCATTGCATCTAATTTCTGACTCACGCGAACTTTCAAGCCAATTTAAACATGATTCACACTTACCAGGAACAGTTGAACAGAAATTATTGCATTTAGGTGCCTTTGTAAAAATATCAATAGCATTTAGGAATAAGTCTAATTTATTCAATGAGCCTTTCTCAAAGGACTGATTCAATTCATTTTTTAGAGATTTAAAGATTTTGAACATTTGAATCAAATCGTCTGAGTATGCAGTGGTATTATCAAGAAATCTGTTTTCTAAATTATCTAATTGTTCAATTTCAGCTGTAATTAAATTAATTTGTGCTTCTGTATACTCTAACATCGAACTTTTATAATATTTTAAAACATTAGAAA
>JABFSP010000249.1 GCA_013140565.1 Ignavibacteria bacterium | reverse complement strand
GGTCATACGATATCAACCTTGATGTCTTTTTGAAAAGCGAAAAAGAAAAGGAACCATTCAAGATATCCGGTTCCAATTTTAAATATATGTACTGGAACATTTGCCAGCAATTGGCGCATCATACAGTGAACGGCTGCAATACCAAAACAGGCGATATGATGGCATCGGGTACAATCAGCGGGCCAACTAAAGATTCATACGGCTCTATGCTGGAATTGACATGGCGGGGGGAGAGTCCCATAAAACTGCCGAACGGCGAAGAGAGAAAATTCATTAACGACGGTGACACTTTGATAATAAACGGTTACTGCCAGGGGCAGGGATATAAAGTAGGATTCGGAGAAGTTGCGGGAAAAATTCTTCCTGCAAAGTAACTTCGCTAAAACAGATAAATGTTTACATACATAATATACGGACTCGCAGCATTGTTTTTATTGTTTATTTTATATGCAGCTTTTATGTTCACTATCGCATTTTTCAGAAAAGACTGAAAATAAAAGTAAATTAAATAAAACGTAAGGTATGGTCACTTAAGACTATGCTCATCTTTGTATGCTTACAGAACATCACATACCCGTAACAAGAACAGCAAGATATTTCACGCTTGGCGAATTTTCAGATAACACAAAGGATATCTGGATAGTTCTGCATGGTCACCGCCAGCTTGCCGGAAAATTCATAATGCAGTTCGAAGAACTGGCAAAAGAGGGCAGCTTTATATATGCCCCTGAGGGTTTAATGCGGCTTTATGTAAAAGGTGATCACGGAGATGTTGGCGCATCGTGGATGACCAAAGAAGACCGCGAAAGTGATATTAAAGATTACGTGAACTATCTCGACAGGCTCTTCTTTGATGAAATTGAACCCAAAGCGAAACTAAACAAAATTAATATTAACACGCTCGGATTCTCGCAAGGCGCAGCTACACTTTCACGCTGGTTAACTCTGGGAAGAGCAAGAGTGAATAAAGCAGTGTTCTGGTGCGGAAGCCTGGCGCATGACTTAAATTATGCTGATTATCCGGAATTCAGGCAAACTGAAATACACCAGATTTTTGCATCAAATGATCCCTACTACAAAAGCGATTTCCCTGAATCACAAATTCAATTACTGAAAAATGCCGGCATACAGCCAAAGTCTTATATATTTGATGGCGGACATGAGATAGGCGTTGAATTGATGAAAAAAGCTTTGTTTTAACCATAAATATCAATTTTATTAGATTTCAAAATCTGAATGGATGCATTATATTTGGTTAAGTAATTTTCATTTAATATGAAACCTTTTATTCTATTTGCCCTTCTTTTAATTAATACAATTTCTTTTAGTCAGAATTTTTGGAGTAAAGTTGAAGGATTATATGGTGCTACAGGCAGTTCCTTTGCCAAGGATTCTTCAGGAATAATTTATTTTGCAAATGCGGATTTATTCAAATCGAGTAATTCTGGTATAAGCTGGGCAAAAATAAATTCACCGACACCTAGTACATATACTGTTAGTTGTAATAGAAATATATTTTTTGTCTCAGCAAATGAAGGGGTTTTCAGATCATCAAATTTTGGTATCAGCTGGGATAGTTGTTTATCTTCTTCTTATTCTAGTATAAATCAATTTGCATACAATTCCCTAGGTCATATTTTCGCTTGTTCAAATTCAAGTGGTATATACAGATCTACTGATGTTGGTAATTCATGGATTCATTTTCTGGATGGAAAAGATATCAGGTCAATATTTGTTGATTCAGTTGATAATATTTATTGCGGAGTATTATTGGGTGGTTTGTACAAATCAACCAATAATGGAAATACATGGAAAAAATTAGGATTTAATAATACTTCAATTTATTCTATCGTTATTAACTCTGTTAATACAATATTTGTTTGCGCGGAAGGTACAATTTACAAATCTACTAATGATGGCTCTTCTTGGATATTAGCCAACAACGGTATATATGCAGCCCAAGGTACCAATTTGTTCATTAAACAAAATGATGTTTTGTTTGCTTCAAATGTTTTTGGAGTATATAAATCAACAAATAACGGAATCAACTGGTTAAGTATTTCAAATGAATTAGGAGAACAGTCTATTTATGAATTTATTGAAATAAGTAACGGTTCTATTCTGGTAGGTGGTGACGGTAAGGGTATTTACAAAACTACGAACGATGGATTAAATTGGACAATAAATAATATTGGAGTTGATAATACGCATATTCAATCTCTATATAGCTTTAATAATAATTTGATTGCTGTAATGTATCATAGCGGTATTTATTATTCATCAAATAATGGTTTAAGCTGGAACCAGACTAATGTCAATACAGGAGGCCATTACACTGAATATTCATGTATAGCAAAAGACAATTTTGGAAAATTATACTGCAGTATTGAGTCAAGTCTTTATAGCTCTATTGATTCCGGAAAAATATGGACTTTCATTTCTGCTCCAAGCGTAGCGATATTAAATATTGCATTCAGTACCGATAATAATATTTTCGTTGGGCATGTGGGTGGCGGTATAAGAAGAAGCACAAACGGCGGTTATAACTGGATTGGATTAAATATTGGTCATACGAGTGTATTAGCTACAAACAATAATGGTGATATGTATTCTATTTATTTCAGAACACTTTATCGTTCTACAAATAATGGAATTAATTGGAATACTCTTCCTCAGCTTCCTTCAAATGATAATTATTGCATGGCGTTTGATGGCAATAATAACATTTACCTGGGAACTTTAACAGGAATACAATTTTCCAGCAATAATGGTCAGACTTGGATTCAAAAACTAAATTTAATTAATCCATTTAAAATAGTAATTAACGGAAATAATATTTACACAATTCAGGATTGGGGGCAAAAGTTTTATTATTCAACAAATCTTGGATCAAATTGGAATCAGATTAATACTGGTTTGGAAAATGTTTATACTGTAGCATTAACTCGCAGTATGGGGGGTGAACTTTTTTGCGGTACTGTGCACAGGGGCATATTTAGAGCAAATGAGTCAATAATTCCTGTTAGCCAAATTTCCAATAATGTACCAAAAGATTTCAGATTTTTCAATAATTATCCAAATCCATTTAACCCCGTTACAAATTTTAGATTTGAAATACCTTTGGAATCTTTCATTACTATTAAGATCTTTGATATGACAGGTAAAGAAATTTATTTATTGACGGATCAATATTACAAGCCCGGATATTATGAGATTAGCTGGGATGGATCAGATTTTGCCAGTGGCATTTATTTAGTCAAGTTCTTTACTGATAATTATTTTGACACTAAAAAAATAGTTTTATTAAAATAAGAGCAAAAATCAACATTTTCCTTATGACATAAATCATAATTTAAGTTGAAATTTTTGAATAATTTTGTAATAGTGAATATCACTCTTTTTGCAGGGTCTCCAGCAGGGGACTCCGCAATAAATTTTAAATTTTGGAGATAAAATGAGCTTTAGAACAATAATAGAACCCTTTAAGATAAAAGAAGTTGAACCGCTTAGCGTTACCACAGAAGAAGAACGCGTAAAATACCTGAGGGAAGCCCATTACAATCCCTTTATGCTTAAATCAGAGCATGTGCTTATAGATTTTTTGACTGATAGCGGAACATCCGCAATGAGCTCAAAACAATGGGCTGCTATGATGGATGGCGATGAAGCCTACGCAGGCTCGCGCAGCTGGCTGCGCATGGAAGCCGTTATAAAAGACCTCACGGGATATGAATACATACTTCCAACTCACCAGGGCAGGGCTGCCGAAAGAATTCTGTACAGCCACTTAGGCGGTAAAGGAAAAGTATTTATCAGCAACACACATTTTGATACCACACGAGCTAATATTGAATTCAGCGGGGCAGAAGCATATGATATCCCCGTTGAAGACGCAAAACACCCCATGCTTGATAAGCCTTTTAAAGGCAACATGGATACCAAAGCTCTTGAAGAGCTGATAAAAAAACACGGCGCAGAAAATATCGGCGGAGTTATATTAACCGTTACCAATAACAGCGGCGGCGGCCAGCCTGTAAGTATGGCAAACGCAATTGAAGTAAAAAAAGTTTGCAGTAAATATAAAGTAAAATATTTCCTTGATTGCTGCCGTATTGCGGAAAATTCCTATTACATAAAACACCGCGAAGCGGGTTTTGAGAACAAAACGTATAAGCAGATCGCACAGGAAATGTTCGAATTGGCTGATGGCGCTGTTATGAGCGCGAAGAAAGACGGACTTGTTAACATGGGCGGCTTCCTTGCATTGAAAGATAAAAAGCTTGCTGATGAATGTACGAACCTGCTTATTATCACAGAAGGGTTTGCAACTTATGGGGGACTCTCAGGCAGAAGCATGGAAGCAATAGCAGTAGGTCTGCAGGAAGTGTTTGAGCCGGCATACCTTGAATACAGAATTCGCAGCACCGGGTACCTTGGCGAAAAATTATATAAAATGGGCGTACCGTTAATTTATCCTATTGGCGGACACGCTGTGTATATTGATGCAGCCGCATTTTATCCGCACATTCCCGTTACAGAATACCCCGGGCAGGCAATGGTATGCGAGCTTTATGTAAAAGGCGGTATACGCTCGGTTGAAATAGGCTCGGTAATGTTCGGTAAGTATGATAAAGATGGTAAACTTATCCCCGCGCCGAATGAGCTTGTAAGGCTTGCGATACCGCGCCGCGTTTACACGCAGAGTCATATTGAATACGTTATTGAAGTATTTGAAAAAATGTTCGAAGGTAAAGAAAAAGTCCGCGGCATTAAGATCGTCGAAGAACCTGAGTTCTTAAGGCACTTTACCGCAAAATTTGAGCGTATTTAAGTCTGAATCCGCTGAATTGGAAGAAGTTTTACGTTGATCGGTCAGGCATCTACATTCGTAAGGATCATGCATTGTTATGAGGGATTTTAATTATTAATTTTGTATTAACTTAATTGTACATTTAAGGAGTTAGTTATGAAACATCTTACAGTTTTACTTTCACTTCTGTTTGTTTTTACAATATCTTTTTCTCAGCCTCTTAAAAATAAATTACCTGTTCATACCCCTGAGAATTCTATTCAAAATCCACGTATTAATAACAGAGTTATTTCAACCCATAATCCTGTTTTGCTTGATACAAGCGGCACGATACCCAGGCTGACTCAGTACTATGATTATGTCACCAACGGGAATAACATTAACAAACTGGTTGTACTGGGTGATACTGTAATTGCGGCATGTGATTTTACAGATTCATTAAATGCGCAAAACGGTTCTACCCGCAGAACATATTACCAGGTATCTTTTGACGGAGGTACCACATGGCTTTTAGGTGCTATAATGGTACTCAATACATATTCTGGATATCCTTACATTAACCCGGTGTTTGTTTCCAACAACAGAACTGTAACTTTTACAGGCAGAGGTCAGGTTACCGGCGGGGCTTATGCGGCAACAGATGTGATTCTCGCAGCAGGCAGTTTTTCTTATACTTACCTTCCTTATCAGGGAAGTAACGGAGCTATAGTATCCAGTCCGTTGAACAATAACCTGATATCATGTGCGTATTCAAAAAGTGATACTCTTTATTACCGGACTTATAACCCTACAACTAATACTTTTTCCTCACCTCCTGTGTTTGTTTCTCTTTTTCCCACTAATTCAAGATATTATATTTCCGCGGGATTTAACAGCACTAACGTATTTGTAATGTGGTGGGATGCCTCAGCAAATACAATGAAGGGAAGGGCATCAACGAACAGCGGTACAACTTTTGGCTCAATATATACAATACTTACAAACAATACTAACATTGAAGGCGATTTGGTTACTCCATGGTTCCCTGCAGATGTGACTTACAAACCGGGAACAAACACACCGGTCGTTGTATTGAGTACGATGGCAGCCGGTAATTTCATTACAGCAGGGGGCTGCAAAGTTCTTTTCTGGTCTCCCGCTATTAATGGCAGTCAGCCGGTTAAAGTTGCTGATTGGCGTAATATGCCGGGCACTTTTATTGCTGATACACTTAACTTCAGTTATGATTTTAGATATTTACAGGTTGGAATGACACCGCTTTCCCATCCATCAGTAGCATTTTCTTCTGACGGAAATACAATTGGCTGTGCATTTTCTGTTATTAGAAGTGATACTACTTCCTATGGATTTCATTACAATAATATTTATTGTACTATTTCAACAAACAACGGGTTGAACTGGGCAAATCCTAAACCAATTTCCTGCTCTGTATCGGATGTACCGGTATTATGCCAGGATTGTGACGAAATTTATCCGACTGTTTCTAAAATAGGGAATACCGCAAACACTTTTCATGTTACATACTCGCTTTCTTCTTCTCCCGGAAGCACAAGCTTTACTGATGTTATAACCCCTATAAGTAAGGTTTACCAGGTATATAAAAAGTTTTGCACCAACATATTTGTTGGTATTCAGCCGGTATCTCATGAAATTCCGGAACGATTCAGTTTAGCGCAAAATTATCCTAATCCTTTTAATCCTTCCACTAAGATTAATTTTAATACTGCAGAAAATACCTTTGTAATACTTGCAATATATGACGCCGCAGGCAGAGAAGTAAAAAAACTTGTAAATCAAAAGCTTGATGCAGGAATATACAGTGTTGAATTTAATGCCGGTGAGTTTTCAAGCGGAATTTATTTCTACTCTTTGATAACGGAGGATTTTGTACAAACGAAAAAAATGGTTCTGTTAAAATAAATTTTTTCATTTCATGCGGCAGGCTTGATAATCCTCTTTGGGACCTGCCGCAAATTATATTTTCTAACGCTTCTTATTGCTATAATCTCACAAAGCGGGAGTAAGGTAAGGTCTCATTGATAAAGCATTAATTCTGATTTTACCATTAAGTACTTCATCCTTCGTCCGGTGCATTGTTCAATTTTTTTTCTATCCGGTTTTTTAATTGAATAACGGGTTTTTATTTCTTATTTTGTGATTAACCCAAAGCAGTTTAAAAAAGGAGTAAATAATGAAATATCTTACAGTTTTCCTGTTTTCTTTTTTGCTAGCCACATCATTATATAGTCAATCCAACAGGCATCCTTTATCTTATGAAATTCTAGATCTTCAGGCTAATTTACCAGATAATATTGCTGAACAATCTTTCAAAGAAAGCCCGGTTTTTCTGGATACAGCAGGAGCTATTCCGGGGCTGACCCAATACTATGATTATGTTACCAACGGCGCTAATCTGAAAAAAATATTCGTGTTAGGAGATACAATTGTTATTGCCTGTGATTTTACTGATTCTCTTAATTCATCAATTTCTACCGCCCGTAGGACATATTTTAATTTTTCAGTCAATGGAGGATCTTACTGGGAAACTTCTGGAATTTATATCATGAATTCATATACTTCTTACCCGGATTTGAACCCCGTAATGTTGAGCGGCAGCAGAACAGTAGCGGTTTCTGGGCTGGGAGCACCTTTAGGTGGTTTTGCCGGTGTTGATGTAATTTTAGGCGCAGGTTCATTTACCAATACGGGAATAACAGGCGGTGCACTCGAATCATCTTTGCTCAGTTTTCCTTTTTTAGGATGTGTATCATCAAATTCAGTTTTACAGGATAGTCTTTTCTTCAGAAAATTTAATTATTCAACCAATCAATTTTCAAGTCCTTTGTTTATTACAACGCTGCAGCCTAATGCCAGATATTATATAACAACCAGTTCGAACGGAACAAATGTTTTTATCATGTGGTGGAACAGTACACCAAACGAACTTAAAGCAAGAGAATCGACCAACGGTGGTAACACTTTCGGACCTGAGATTACTGTTTGTCCCTCAAGCCTTTTAGTTAATGGCGATGCAGTAACACCGTGGTACGCAGCGGATCTTTGTTATAAACCCGGAACTACAACGCCCTATGCCGCTTTCAGTACACTTGCACCGGGTAATTTTGGAACCGCGCAGGGATCAAAAGTACTGTTGTGGTCGCCGGTTATAAACGGCGGAAACCCTGTAAAGATTGTGGATTGGCGGAATATGAATAATAATTTCTTAAATGATACCGCCTACTTTAATAACAATCTTAAGGAATTGCAAGTAGGCATAACGCCTGTTTCACATCCTTCAATTGCCTTTTCTTCAAACAGCTCCGTAATGGTCTGCGTCTACTCAAGTCCATTGAAGGATACAACATCATATGGATTTCATTATAATTACATTTACAGTAATTTTTCAACAGATAATGGAAGCACTTGGAGTACCCCTTATGAGATCCAATGCTCAGTACCGTACATCTCACTAGCTAACCCCGGAAATGACCAGATCTATCCCTCAGTTTCAAAAACAGGTAACTTAGTTAACAGGTTTTATATAACCTATTCTCTTTCAGCATTTCCCGGCAGCGCCAGTTTTACCAACACAAATACGCCAAAAGGTAAAGTTTACCAGATCTTTAAATATTTCTGCCCAACCGGGGGTGGATTTGGAATTACGACCATTTCTTCTGAAATTCCAAAATCATATTTGCTTGAACAAAATTACCCAAACCCGTTTAACCCCAAAACAATTATCAGGTTTGATATACTGAAAACTTCAGATGTTAAGATCACAATATTTGACATTACCGGCAGGGAAGTACAGCGGCTGGTACGGCAAAAACTAAATGCTGGTAAATACAGCGTAGATTTTGATTCAGGTAACCTTTCAAGCGGCGTCTATTTTTATTCCATCATAGCAGGTGATTTTATACAAACGAAAAAAATGGTTCTGGTAAAGTAAATCCTTTTCATGCATGAATTCTTCGTCTACGCAGAGTCTCCTGTAATGGACTCTGCGATAAAACAAAAGCCCGGCTTGCACCGGGCTTTTTGAATGTATAGATCCCCGCCTACGCGGGGATGATGCAAAAACTATACTGTAAAATCACTGCCTGCTTTTTCAAACAAATGATCCATCCAGAATTTGGTTAATTTCTCAAGTACGCTGTTGTTCTTTAAGCGTGTGTTCAGATTATTGAAATCAACCTTATCCATGTGCTGATCCTGATTAAAGCATGTGAATACAAATGATTCCTTGCCTGTTTCAGGGTCAACATGTCTCTGCAGGCACTGCGCGCATACTTCCTTCATCATGCACTGCATAGGTGAGTTTATACTTGCAATGGCTGTGTGTACCGGATTTATATACGGCTTCAGTAAACCATACCTTGCTTCCTGCACTGCTTTCATCATTCTATCACTGCCTATTGCAATTATCCTGTTTATTTGTTTCAGGTCATACAAAGGTTTGTCACCCGGATTCGGTTCAAGTTTTCCTTCAGCATATGCTATCATAGCCTGTACAATGTTAGCTGTGATCGCTCTATCCTGCGGCCTGCGCGGCTGGATAGTATCACCGAAATCATTTGACCAGACAACCATATCTGTGCCTTCTTCAACTTCATCACGCTTGAATACATCGCTGGTATTCCTGTAGCCTGCAAAGTATATCACTTTATTGCCGGCATCTTTTAACGCTTTTGCTACTGAAAACAGCACTGCATTACCCAGTCCGCCGCCTGCAAGCAGAACGGTTTCACCGGTCGGTATTTCAGTCGGCTCGCCCGTGGGACCCATTACTACAACACGCTCACCTTTTTTCAGGTGGCGGCACAGCCTTGAGCTTCCCCACATTTCGAGTATAATAAGGCTAAGTAATCCTTTTTCCTTATCAACCCATGCGCCTGTTAAAGCCAAACCTTCCATCATCATTCTTGAGCCGTCAATTTCAGGGGCGGTAGTCTCATAATTCTGCAGCCTGTAGAACTGTCCGGGGTGGAATTTTTTTGCCTGCAGCGGAGCTTTTAATACCACTTCAATAATTGTTGGTGTTAAAACATTTATTTCCTGAACAACAGCAATGAATTCACTATCAAGCTTCTTAACAAGCTCAGTAAATATTGCTTCTTTTTCCTTTGGCTGTTCTTCTTTTATTACACCGGGGAAAACTTTGAGCAGTTCTTTATAACCATCTTTTGCAGAAGCCATTGCTTTTACAACATTGCCTGCATAAGTGGGGTGATTATCTCCGTATACCGTAACATATTTTCTATCTTTGGTATATGAAGTGAAAAATCCGGTTTCACCTTTTTCAGTTTTGATAAGTTCACCCTTCGGACCAAGTTTATAGGTCTGGAAGAATTGTTTCCATTCATCCAGAACAAATGTTCCGGGATGCTCACGCTCGTAAATAACATTTGGCGAGGTTCCTGCTGCAACAATAACTGTTTTCGCAGGAAGAGTTATAGTTTCATCAAGCTCAATATATTTACCTTCATTGGTTTTACCCTGTTTACGGAATATCATTTCCTTAACAGCGCCATATTCATTCGGTATCGCCTCTACGGGACTCATTTTTTCCCAGTAATAAATTCCTTCTTCAAGTGATTTTATCACTTCTTCATGGTTCAGCCTGTAAGCAGGTGAATCATTTACGGTTTTTCTGTAACACAAAGTTACGCCGCCCCAGCTTCTTACCAGCGGTACAAAATTCGGTTCCTCACCGGCTTCCGCTGCGCGTTTTCTTTCTGCCCTAATCGCCGCACCGTGCTCAAGGAATGTTTTTGCTATCCCTTTTTCCTCTTCATCATACATGCTCATAACTTTTTCTTCACCATACTCAGCAACCGAGCCTTCATAGCGGTCAAGGAATTTTTCAACCTGTATCGGGCAATATGCGAATGCTTCCGTGGTAGTATCTATAGCAGTTAGACTGCCGCCGATAACTACTGCGGGAAGCTGTAACATTAAGTTAGCCAGTGAATCTTTTTT